>JBDSUM010000023.1:0-26655 GCA_039927695.1 Minisyncoccota bacterium | reverse complement strand
ACAACAACCGTGTTACCGCGACGGACGAGTTCCTGAAGAATCTCTATTAGCTTGCGTACGTCTTCATAGTGAAGTCCAACAGTAGGTTCGTCGAGCAAATACAGCGTCTTCATAGTCACAGGACGGTACAACTCACTCGAGATTTTCACACGTTGCGCTTCACCACCAGAAAGTGTTGTTGCTGACTGGCCAAGCGTTAGATAGTTGAGACCTGTAGAGTTGAGTGTTTCAAGACGATCATTAATCGACGGGATGTCTTTAAAGAAAGCCTCTGCTTCTTCAATGGTCATTTTGAGTACGTCGTAGATATTCTTCCCGCGATACGTAACTTCAAGTGTCTCTCGCATGTATCGTGTGCCGTTACAGACATCACAGGTTACATACACCGTTGGCAAGAAGTGCATTTCAACAGCGATCATGCCGTTACCTTGGCAAGCTTCGCAGCGACCACCCGCTACGTTAAAGGAGAAGCGGCCAGGCTTCCACCCACGTGCACGAGCTTCACTAGACGCGGCAAAGAGATCACGAATGAGTGTGAATGCGCCTGTATACGTTGCAGGGTTTGAACGTGGAGTGCGCCCAATTGGTGACTGATCGATAAGCACAACACGGCCAAAGTATTCGGTGCCCGTAATGCTTGCGCAGTTGGTTACGGGAGTTTCGCGCTTAGCAAAACGTGCCGCAACGTTCTTGTGAAGAACGTCGTACAAGAAGCTCGATTTACCAGAACCTGATACGCCGGTAATACCCACAAGCTTTCCGAGTGGTACTTCAATATTTACATTCTTAAGGTTATGCAGTGTCGCTCCCTTAACTTTAATTGAACCCTTTTCACTTGTACGACGTTCTTCAGGAATTGCTATCTCTGTTTCCTCACGAAGGTATGAAAGGGTAAGTGAACCGCTGTCGTTCTTTGGTGATGTGAGCAAGTCATCAAGCCAGCCCGCGGCAACTACGTTGCCGCCATGCGTTCCTGCACCAGGCCCGATATCGACCAAATAATCAGCTGCATAGATAGTATCTTCGTCGTGCTCCACAACAAGAATAGTGTTGCCGAGTTCCTTAAGTCGTAGGAGGGTTGAAATGAGTCTGTCGTTGTCTCGTTGGTGGAGGCCGATAGTTGGCTCATCAAGCACGTATAGAGCCCCCACGAGCCCTGTACCGAGCTGAGAGGCCAGTCTGATACGCTGTGCTTCCCCACCAGAAAGAGTTGCTGCAGAGCGGTTAAGTGTGAGGTAGTCGAGACCAACATTTAGCATGAAGTCGAGACGTGCGGTGATCTCGCGAATAATAGGAAGAGCGATTTCTGAACGCATTTCAGAAAGCTCCAGATGATCCATGAACTCCTTTGCTTCTCGAATCGAGAAGTCAGTGAAGTTAACGATGTTGATACCAAGTCCGTTGTTGATCTTTGGATTCTTCTTTCCTGACAAATATACGCGTAATGCTTCAGGTCGCAGACGTAAACCATGACAGGTAGGACAAGGTTCGTCAGAGAAAAGAGACTTCGTGCCAAGACCGTTACAAGCAGGACACGCGCCGTATGGGCTGTTGAATGAAAAGAGGCGGGGCTCAACTTCCGGGAATGACATGCCGTCGTCAGGACAAATGAACTTTGCAGACAACGTCTCGAGCGTTCCATCGGCATGCTGAATCTTTACGAGACCATCGCTTTCTTTAAGTGCGAGTTCGAGCGCTTCAGAAAGTCGCTCGCGAGCTGGATCAGGATTACGCACAAACTCAGATACGAAAATAGAATCCACCACAGCATCAATGTCGTGCCTTTTATTGCGATCGAGTGTTATCTTCTCGCGAAGTGAATGCGATACGCCATCAATGAGCACCTTTTCAAATCCCTTACTAAGGAGGTCGTAGAGGAGCTGGTAGTACTCTCCTTTGCGCCCAACAACTACCGGCGCGTATATGACTACCGTACTACGATCGAATTCCACACCCATAACTTTTTCGGCATTCGCTCCACCGGTCTTCGCGTCAATACGATTCTTAATGAGTCGAATCATTTCTTCTTTTGAAAGACGAATGATTGGCACATCGTGATTAATACAGTATGGCTGACCTACGCGAGCATAGAGCACGCGCAAATAGTCATAAATTTCTGTAACGGTAGCGACCGTCGAGCGCGGGTTATTCGAGCGACTCTTTTGATCTATAGAAATTGCAGGAGAGAGGCCTGTGATCTCATCCACATCAGGCTTCTGCATCTGGTTCAAGAACTGGCGAGCATACGCAGAAAGTGATTCAACGTATCTGCGCTGTCCTTCGGCAAAAATAGTATCAAAGGCAAGTGAAGACTTTCCGGAACCGGAAAGTCCTGTGAGCACGGTCATAACACCTCTCGGGATATCTACCGATAGGTTTTTCAAATTGTGCGTACGAGCGCCTTTGACTCGAATCCAGTCTTCGCCTATGTGCTGTTCGTGCGCCACTTTATTTGATTTTGGATCTTTGGCCATGAAGGTTTTATGTAGTGCTCTTCCAGCTAGGATCAGAGGACATGCCTAGTAATAGGTACGTCCCCATCCGTGGCGGGACAGGTACGGTACTAGTATAGCGGAAACGTAGTGTCTGCGCTACGCAGGGAGAAATTCAGTGATCTTTGCAACGATCTCGTCGATGTCTACTTCGGCCTTCACAAGATATGCATTCGCACCGAGCTTCATAACACGCTCCTTGTCGCTTTCCTGGCTCAAGTTGGATACGACGATTACTGGCACTGTCTTCCCTTCGTCATCTCGTTTACGGAGCGTTTCGAGTACCGCAAAGCCATCCATCGTTGGGAGCATGAGATCGAGCAGAATAACTGTTGGCTTGAATTTATCAAAAAGAGCAATCGCTTCATTGCCGTCACCCGCATAGAGAGTTTGATATTTGCCAGCAAAGGTGTGGCCGAGCAGATTCTTGAGTACAGGGTCGTCCTCAACAACAAGAATAAAGGTTGTTTCGTTCATAGTGTAACTATACTACTCTGCCGTCGGCAGTGAAAGTGTAAAGGTGGTACCAGGACCTTCTGTATTACTCGCAAAATCAAGGTCACCACCGTGGTCAGTCGCAATGGTGCGCGCAATGTACAAACCAAGACCATTGCCCGCATTTTCCTTTGCAATTGCATTGTCTGCGCGATAGAAACGTTCAAAGATGTTATTGCGATCTTTAGGAGTAATACCAATGCCGGTGTCTCGCACACGCACAAGCACGCGCCCAGGAACATTCGTCGTTATGATTTGCACGCTCCCACCCGCAGGCGTGTAGCGAATAGCGTTCTCAACGAGGTTATTGAGTACCCATTTTATTTGCTCGCGATCTGCACGCACGTTGGGCAATTTCACTCCATCGTCTTTGTAATAGACTGATACGTTACTTTTTTGAGCCAACACTCCAAAATCTGATGCAACGGAACCTACTAATTCGCGCATGTCAGTAGGTGTGAACGTGTATTTATGCTTCCCTGATTCAATACTTGAAATATCGAGTAATGTTCCAACGATAGCCACGAGATCATGTGACTTTCCTACCGCACTTTCAACAAGTGCGTGCTGACTTTCAGTAAGGCTTTCTTTTGCGAGTGCCTCAAGTGCCCAGCGAATACCTGTAAGCGGAGTGCGCAATTGGTGGGCTGCGGTTGAAATAAAGTCAGACTTCACACGCGAGATTTCAACATCGTGTGCATGCACTTCCTCGAAGTTAGCAGTGAAGTCTACGAAAGCATGCGCAAAGGCCTGCATTTCTTTTGACGTATTTGTAAAACGTGGAAGTGAAACCAATTTTTGTGTGACAGCAAAATCTGCCATTGCCCGCGTAATGACTCGCACAGGACGCACTATAATGCGATCAAGCAAGATATACAGCAGCACAAAGATCAAAACATTCATTACTGCGAAGAGCAGTACAAATACAAGCCACGGACCGTAGGTTTCAACAAAGTCTGGTCTGAGTGCTATGAGCGCTCTAAAAATTGGCCCTGGTGCACCCCAGGCACCATACAAAATAAAACCAATAAATGTCAGGAGAAGCGAGAGCGACGATACTAATATAAAAGCAATATACGCGCGTAAGTTCATGCGAATATCGTAGCACGCTTATGTAACCCTTTATGTGTTATCTCCGCCTGCGTGAAGCTGCAGCACTTTTCTTCTTAGCAGGTGCTTTAGCTTTTACCTCTCTACCTTCCAAAACGGCAATTTCATCACGAAGAATTGCGGCAGTCTCAAAATCGAGTGCCTCCACCGCTTCACTCATTTGCTGACGCTTATCTTTCAAGAAAGCTTTCGGGTCTTCGTCGTAGAGCTTTGAATCAAGTGTAAGAAGCTCGTGCACCGTCTTGTCGTGATCACTACGCATACTTGCTGCGATATCCTTAATCTCTTTTATGATCGTTGCCGGCGTAATGCCGTGCTCGGTGTTATACGCAACCTGAATAGCGCGACGACGATTCGTTTCAGAAATAGCACGTTCCATTGAGCCAGTCATGACATCTGCATAGAGGATCACGCGACCAAGAACATTACGTGCAGCACGACCAATGGTTTGAATAAGTGACGTCTCAGAGCGAAGGAAACCTTCTTTGTCGGCATCGAGAATACCGACGAGCTCTACTTCTGGAAGATCGAGACCCTCACGGAGCAAGTTAACTCCCACCAGTACATCGAAAATACCTTTGCGGAATTCAGTGAGAATGGTGATGCGATCAATAGTTTTCACATCGCTATGAAGATATTCCGCCTTAATTCCCTTTTCTTTTAGGAATGTTGAGAGATCTTCGGCCATTTGTTTAGTGAGCGTCGTTGCGAGTGCGCGACCACCACGTGCAATGACGACCTCTGTTTCCTTGATAAAGTCAGCAACTTGACCGCGGTAGGAAGTATCGACGTTCATGTCATCACCAACACCTGCACCTTCAGCGATTGGACGAACAACGAGCTCAGGATCAATCAGACCCGTAGGACGGATGATCTGTTCAACGAATTGACCATTTGGTGCCACGCTGTGTTCTTTCTCATAGTTACCTGGTGTTGCAGTCGTAAAAATAACCTGACCAATACGTCCCTCAAACTCTTCGAACTTGAGTGGTCTATTATCAAGGGCCGAAGGCAAACGGAAGCCGTGTTCTATAAGCATGTCTTTGCGTGACTTATCCCCAGCGTACATGCCGCCAATCTGCGAAACGGTAACATGCGACTCATCGATAATAGTTAGGAAGTCAGCACTACCGTCTTTATTGCGTGGGAAATAGGAAAGGAGGGTGTGGGGGGCTTCGCCTGGCGCACGACCGTCGAAATGGCGTGAGTAGTTCTCAATGCCGTTTGTGTAGCCAATCTCACGTATGAGTGCGAGATCATGTAGCGTACGGCGCTTGATGCGCTCTGCTTCAAGTAGCTTCTCTTCACGTTTAAAGGTAGCGAGACGTTCGTCGAGCTCTGCTCGAATGTCCACCATAGCGCGCTCACGATCTTCATCGCTTGAAACAAAGTGCTTTGCAGGGAAGATAAAAAGATTGTCTGGCGTGCCGGTGAGTGCGCGGGAAACGGGATCGAGGCACTCGATGCGTGTGATTGTTTCTTCGTCAAAGGCAATGCGATAAATCGCGCGCTCGTTCACAGGCATAAGCTCGAGTGAGTTCCCCACTGCACGAATCTTTCCTGGCTCAAGGTCTGCTGTCGTACGTTCAAAGTAAATACGAATGAGCTTGCGAATGAGTGCCGCACGATTTTCCTTTCCACCAACTTCCAGCTTCACATGAACCTTTTCGTAATTCTCTGGTGAGCCGAGTCCATAGATAGCAGATACGGATGCCACGATGATCACGTCTTTGCGAGTGAGCAGTGCTTGAGTCGCAGCGTGACGAAGACGATCAATTTCTGCATTGATCTGCGCTTCTTTCTCAATGAACGTATCCGAGTGTGCAATGTATGCTTCCGGCTGATAGTAGTCGTAGTACGAAACGAAGTAGTGGACAGCATTTTCAGGAAAGAACTCGCGATACTCTTGCGCGAGCTGTGCCGCAAGTGTTTTGTTGTGCGCCATCACGAGTGTCGGCTTCTGAATGTTATTGATCACATTCGCCGCTGTGTATGTCTTACCCGAACCCGTAACACCAACCAGTGTCTGGTATCTGAGTCCATCCTTTACTCCCTTGGTGAGCTTTTCGATTGCCTTTGGCTGATCACCTGCAGGTTCGAAAGGAATATGCATCTTAAAGCCTGCCATATATTATTTACGATACCATATCTCACTTTCTGTGAGTTTCTGGTTATGAATAGTAGTCACGAACAAAATCTTCTCGGTAGGTAGCGAATGTGCCGTTTATGATCGCCTCACGCGCTCCGTCAACGAGAGCAATAATAAAACCAAGGTTATGAATAGAGGCAATGATCTGACCAAGCATTTCATTGGAACGAAGAAGGTGAGAGACGTACGCGCGCGTAAAGCCTTCAGTACCGGGCACCGGTGCACCTGAATCAAGCGGCGAGAAGTCGCTAACGTACCGTTCGTTTTTTAGATTGATTAAGCCAGCCTTCGTATAGATAGTGCCATGACGACCGCGACGTGTTGGGTCAACACAGTCAAAAGTGTCCACGCCTGCAGCGATTGCTTCGAGCAAGTCGCCGGGCTCGCCTACGCCGAGTCCATGACGAGGCATTTCTTCTGGCAACTCATCGAGCACTGAGAGCGCGAGCGGTAACATGCTCTGTCCGTTTGTCTTACTAAATGACCCTCCAAGTCCAAAGCCATCAAACCCCATCTGCGCAATTGCGCGCGTGCTTTCGCGACGCAAGTCGGGGAACTGACCTCCCTGTCCGATTCCATACAATGCCTGTGTACGATTTGCTTCAATGTTCTGGCGATGTGCTTTAAGCGAGCGGTCTGCCCATCGGTGTGTGCGATACATCGCTTCTTTTTGGTATTCATATGGCTCGGTCTGCGACGTGCATTCGTCAAAGGCAAAGAAAATATCAGCACCAAGCTTGTGCTGCATTTCTACTGAACGTTCTGGTGTGAAGCGATGGAGTGAACCGTCGAGGTGCGATGTAAAGGAAACACCTTCCTCGTCTATGATGGCGAGCTGTCCGTGTTGGCTTTGAACATCTTCGTCAAACATCGATACTCCTTCGACAACAGTATTTTTCTCATCTTCTGTGACACGTGTAATCTTCCTATCAAAATTAGCTCCAAGAGAGAATACTTGAAATCCGCCTGAGTCAGTGAACGTTGGTGCGGTACTTCCGTCTGCTTTACGCCAAGACATAAACGCAGCAAGTCCTCCTGCCTTTTCAACGACAGCTTCTCCTGGCTGAAGGTATAGATGATAGGTATTTGCGAGAACCACTTGTGTACCAAGTGCTCTAAGCTGCTCAGGAAGCACACCTTTGACCCCGGCCTTTGTTCCCACAGGAACAAAGGCCGGGGTCTGTATAGTGCCATTGGGAGTAGTTAAAACTCCCGCGCGAGCCTTCGAAGACGTATCGCGGGAGTTAATGGAGAAAGTGAGAGCTGCCATTAAAATAGCCTATATCCTCGCTATATTTTACGCAAGCTATTCTGGTCTCTGTAAAGCTTGACAGGGTGCTTTAATGTGATATAAAGGTAGGGTGTGGCTTGGTTCTATTTGCTAGCCACCAGATCTTTGTATGGGAGTAATCCCACCCGCACCACGGGGTTCAGTGGTTGCCCAAGGAGGGCTGTATCATGCGTAATGTTATCTCTATGCTTATCGGTGCCTCGGCACTCGCGATGATTGCAACTCCGGCTTCGGCCAGAGACAAGCACCACGACAAGAGCATCGGCCGCGGTGATTTCCAAATGTACGTCTTTCACCGCGACAAGCTCGCTGCGCTCTATCCCGAAAAAGCGCTGACCGCTCGGCCAGTTACCAGTCGGGATATCGACGCAGTGAATATCATGAACGACGACTGCACGGTGCAAGCCAAGCAGCAAGATCCAGGTCTCTTAAAGACGGTCGCGGTCGTGGCAGTACGCAACCTTCCCGGCGCAGTAGCCGGTGGGTACCTCGGCTCCATTGCTGGTGGCCTGGTTCCCAAGGGCTCTGTCGTAACTGCGGTCGGCTATGCCAAATATAATGGCATCGCAACCGTCGGCGGCTCGATCGGCGCAGGCATCAATGCCTGGGAAATGGGCAAGCACGCTTCGGTCGCCGGGTGCATGGTGGGATTCGTCCCCAAAGCGCAGAAGGCAGGGTACCTGAACGAAGATGTTGTCATCACGTACAACCCCTTCCCTGTCTATGGTCCGACACTCAAGCGTTCGCAGTTTCCGGCCCCTCCGGCCGACGAATCTGCGAGCACCGCGTCCTCTGCCAACACCGGCGATACCGACGCAGACGGTGCAGTTCCAGCACCGCCTCCAGGCACTCGCTGAACGTCAGCGAGGCAAATACAAAGGCCATCGAGTACTTCCTCGATGGCCTTTTTCTATTTCAAGACTGCTTTCTTACTGTACTCCGAGCAATTCAACGTCAAAGATAAGCGTTGCGTTGGCTGGAATAACGCCAGGAACTCCTTGAGCGCCATAGCCATATGCGGCAGGAATAATAAGACGGCGCTTTCCACCAACTTTCATACCTACAACACCTTCGTCCCAACCTTTGATAACACGTCCCCCACCGAGCGGGAACGAAAATCCAGCCTGAGTTTCAGGGTGGCGAGCAGAAGCATCGAATACTGTACCGTCAGGAAGCATGCCGACATAGTTAACAGTCACATTGTGGCCTGCAGTAGCTACTGCCCCAGTTCCGATAACTTCATCGGTAGCTGTGAGTGTAGTTGGTAATGGAGATGGAATTGATGCTGAAGTAGTCATAGTGGTTACGGTTGTGGTTGTTGAAATTGATAGAGTATCAGTTGATGTTGCTTGTGTTGAAGTTGCCGTCTGACTTATTGGCGAAAACGGTGCAAAAACGCGTGGACCAAAGAACAAAAGTCCGAGCGCAATGACTACGGCGAGCGCTACTGCTACTCCCGTTGAAGTTACTTGCATGGTGGTCATGAATTAAAATTTAATCGTGTTTTAAGATGTAACAGGCCCGGTAGCGGCTAGTATATCATTTGTAAGTTCATCTAGGGTTTCTTGCACAGCCAGATCGGCATCAGGAACATGTTCAGCAAGAAATGCTTCCATTTCCTCTTCAGAGGGATCTGTATCGAGCAAGGCGTTAAAACTATCTTTAGTTTTCTCATCCATCCCTTCAATCATGCGAATGAGTGAGCCTTTAAATACAAGCTCATTAATATCCAAAAGAAATTCTTCTTGCTCTGCGGGCTCTAGCTCACCAATATTGAGCGCTTCGAGCAGTGAAGATGTTTGTTGTGTAGTCGTCATATGATTACAGTACTCGCTTAGTAAAACTATCGGGCTCTGGAGAAATACTTGGAGCAGTCTTTGTAAATAGACCTAGGAATCCTCCGTGCTTACTCATAAGTTTGGTCTCGATAATATATCCTTCGTCTCCATTACTATGATACGAGTTTAGATACGGTTTACCTGTCTTTGGATCTAACACTCCACCTGGTGAATAGATGGTTGTTTTGGTTCCGTAATTTAGTGGATCTGAATAGAACTTTTCAATCTTAGCAAAGCGTTCTTCGGGAGTACCTCCTGTCATTACTAGCGCATTGTCGTAACCCTTGATTTGGTACGCATGTGCAACATTCAAATCAACAGGTACTCCGAATCTATTCTCAAAAACTTTACCACCGTTTACTACGATGTCTTGAGAAGATTCTGGGTTTGCTGTAGCTGTTTCAGGAGAAGTATGAGCGGTAGAATCTAAGTGCGACGATAAAGATGATGAGCTATCTGGTGGTTGATCTACATGTCCTGAAGTAGTTTCTGGTGATACAGGTGATACGGTCTCTGCTGATACGCTCGGATGATCAATTCCAGAAGCATTGCTTTGCGGAATCGTTTCTACATTCGTTGGGGCCTGTGCGCTCGATGTAGACTCTGCTGCTTGCGAAGCTTGTGGAACTTCGTGCGATTCCGTTGATTCCGAAACTACAGGCCCAGCCTCTGGATGAGAAACGGTAGAGGTAATCTCTGGTTGGGAATTCATTTCCGTAGGAACAGATTGTCCCGGTGCTTCTGGGAACTCGACGGTAGCACCAGTATCTACTGCTGGAGTTATTGATTCTGGATTGGATAGTGGTTGTGTGTCAGCTTGAGTAGTCGCACTTTCGACAGGAGGAACTGACGTGCTTGAAGTGCCCAGCTCCTGTTCAGGCGCAGCATATTCAGGCCTAGCAAATGGTGTCGCTTCTGGATTCGCACTCGAAACACCCGGTTCAACCTTGGGTATATCATCTGAAAGTCCTAATTCTTTTGCAGTTAGTTGCTTAGTAGAGACATCCTCACGTATTTGAACGTGCTTTGTAGCATGATGATGCTCGATCTTACTAGAAGCATGGTGTTCAACGGGTGCAGGTGTTACAGACGCAGTATTTTCAACTGGTGTAGTCACGGCCGAAGCTGCGGGAGCAGCTGAAGGAACTTCTGTATGAGTTGGCTCTACGTGTGGCTTCATATATTCACTAAACTGATGCGTAGACATTTTTGGATCAAATTGTCCTTTCGCGAGACCGGGGAGATCAGCATTGCTAGCAGCAGTTACACCTTGAAGAGAAGTAGAGATACCCGCTCCAACTCCAAGTGCTACTAGTGCACGAAGTACCATTTTCTCTTGTTCAAGTGTCCTTTGGTCGACGCCGCGTTCATGACCTTCACGTTCTCGATCGTATTTCTCAAGATCCTCAATGGTTAATCCTTGACCAGTCCTGCCAATAATTTTGAGTTTATTTTCCGATCTATTCTGTAGAATCCTACCAAGGGAAGCTCCATACAATTGCGCTGCTGCCTCTCCTGCTCCAGCGGCAGCCAAAGAAGAACCTACAGCACGCGCAATTCGCCACGTGCCCCAACCCACAAGCGCTGCGGGACCAAATGCAGCCAAAGCACCTGTAGCAACCCCGACTCCACCGGCAATAACAGTTGTTGATAAAGCTTTTACAAATCGAGCTCCATTCTTTCCTATCTTTTCCTCTAGCTTTTTATTTTGACTACCCATCCACCCAATTCCTTTGGAAAGAATTCCCTTCTCTCGTTCTCCTATTGCTTCAATTCGAGCGTTATATCGCTTCTCAGCAGCGGGTTTAATTATTTCATTATAGCGAACAATACGGTTGTAACGCTCAAGAATATCTCCCTTGCTTATCTCTTTCTTTTCACCTAATCTCGGCTTCATCCCCCGACTCTCAAGCCTGTCTTTTGCGCTAGCGGTTAGGGCATTTCCATATGTGATACGGCTTTCGTCATATGCTGCCTTCAACTGTTTCAATTCTTCAGGCTGATTTTTTTCCTTAGCACCTTTCGTGGCATAAAATTTCTTATATTCATCTAGGTATGCTGACTCTGCCACATCCATGGCTTGCTTCTCATTCGAGAGAAAATATTCCACTGCATTAATCTTTTCTTTAGGTAGCTGATTTCCGAGCGTCTTAAATTTCTCTACCGAAGCTCTAAAATTATCTTTCTTTTCTTTTACTGTGAAATCCTTCTCGGCTTGACGATTTTCTATTGCCTTCTGCAAATTCTCAGTACGAGGTCCTTTGAATTCTTTAAGCTTATCGGTGAGTGCACTCATGTACATTGCACGATCCTCTTCGGATTTAGCAGATCCATATGCTTGTGCTAGTTGTCGAGCCTGAGCACGCGTTTGAGCAAAAGGGAGCACCGCTGGGTCTGACGTCGGCAGACCCGATTCAGCAATCTTCGCAGACCATTCATCTTGAGCCGCAAGAATTTCTTCCTGAAGTTCAACGCTATATCGTTTTGCTTCAAGTTGTTCCGGGGTGAGTTCCTCATGAACCTCAACTGGTGGAACTTCAATTTTTGATTTTCCAAATTTCATACAAGAAAGTAGTTGGTCTTAAGAAAGATAGCGAAGCTTAATACTTGCTTCAACTGTAGCACGGTCGCGACCATATGTAAGATACGAAAGCTCACGCAAATCATCAACCTGTGCATTATTTCCAGGCGGTGGTGGGAGTGTCGTAATGTTAAATGGCTTTTGTGGAACTCCCTGTGCAAGAATCTTAACGTACGCATTGTAGTTTTCAATGTTCGTGAAGTCACTAGCACCGAATGTTGGTTCAAACTGTTTACCGAAGAATTCCCCATCTTCCTGTCCAACACGGAACACTGCCATTGAACCGACGTTACCAAACACTGCATCACGAGTCTTCTCTTCAACCTGCGCCAAGAATTGGTGCGCAATCGTGAGCGAAAGCTTGTATTTACGTGCCTCGGAAAGGATTGAGGGAATCGAATCCGTGGTGATGTTCTGGAACTCATCTATATAGAGGTAGAACGGAGCAAATTGCCCGCGTGGATCGTCTGCACGCGAAAGTGCTGCCATAAATATCTTGCCAACGAGAATGAGGCCAAGCAGGTTTGCATTACGTTCACCCAAACGACCCTTTGAAAGGTTCACGAGAAGTATCTTCTTATTGTCGATAATTTCACGGAAGTTAAACGATGATTCTTGTTGGCCAATGATTGGTCGCATGAAGTCGTTTGCAGTGAAGTCATCAAACTTGTTCGTGATATATGGCACGATGTTTTCAAGTGATGCGTCTCCTCCAGCCTTCGTCGCAATCTCATTCCAGAATTGATTCACGATCGGGTTCATCGACTTCGAAAGCTTCAAGTTTCGGAACGCTTGATTTGAAAGTACACGACCAATGTCCATGAGTGTTGAACCAGATGCGGGATCCTCCATGACAAGGAGTGCTGCGTTACGGAAGTATTGCTCAAAGGCAGGACCCATTGATTCAGGTACGTCTCCGTACAATCTGCGGAAGATAGCAAGAAGTTCGTTAACTATGAATGTCTTTTGTTCTGGATGAGCTGGATCATATTCAAGCAAGTTCAAACCAAATGGTCGATCCAGTGACGCAGGGTCGAAGTAGATGACATCTTCATATCGTTCAGGTGGAATGCTCGCGAGCACGTCGAGAATATCGTTACCGTGTGGATCGATAAAGCAGACACCATTTCCAGCCTTTATATCCTGGTCAATAAGCGTCTTCATAAACGACGTCTTACCCGTACCGGTCTGACCAATTACATACAAATGGCGCAAGCGATCTTCAGGAGCGATGCGTACCTCAGTCTTCTGTCCTCTATAGGTATTGGTACCAAGCGTAATGCCCTGACTTGGCAATCCAATTGGTGCTGCTGCCCCAGAAGCGCGTGACTGCTTCAGGTGTGGCGATGATTCAATACCACTTGGTGGGAAGTGATACATGGTTGTGAGTTCGCGGAGAGAAAGGGCGAGTTCAGTACCACGTTCAAAGAGACGAAAGGTAAAGTCATGGAAAAGGGTCTTAAGTGATCCCCTACTTACGCGATTCCATTGCAGTCTGTTACCATTCGGATTCTCAAACTGGTGGAATGCTGCCTCGAGCTCCCCAAGCAATTGCTCAGCACGCGTTGGATCTTGCGACGAAACCGCTAGGCGCAAATTCACTGACACGAGCGGCGACGCAATCTTTTTCTCAACCTGTTCTATATCAGTCTTATTTGCATCAATACTACGGCGCTTCTCTTGCTCTTCTTCGTGCTTCTTAGCATTGCCAAAAAGCGTTGAACTTAAGTCTTTAAATGCTTCTCCTATGAATGATTCAGGGTGGCGGAGTGCAGAATCACGATGCTCACCTTTGCGAAGCAATCCTAGGATACGCTGATAGTGATTCGCATGCCTGTCGTGCTCTGGCATTATCAAAATTTGTAGAGAAGCGCCTTCATTTTCTGGTGCAATCTTTGCAAATGCGTTTAGAAGCGAGTTGATCGGGTCGTAGTCAAAGTCGGTATAGTCTTTGAGGGGCAGCGCCGCTGGGCGAGCAAACGATGCCACTGACGCTATCGCTGCCCCATCCTGTACGAATACGTTGTAGTCATTTGGTTGAGCTGCAATGTGCGCATCGGGGAAAATAGCGAGTATCTGTTTTTCAAAAAGGTCTCGTCTGGAGTTTGGAACTGCAGCATAGAACATGAGATGCGTTTGATTCACGGGAACAGCAAGTTCAAGTGAATAATACGGCGGCTCATTTGCATATGGTTTTTCAACCGCGAGCATACCTGAGTAAAACTGTTCCATTGCAGAGATAAGCTCTTTAAGTGGCTTCTGTCCGTCCTTATCATTTGCAACGGTTTCCGGTAGCGCTATCTCATAGAGCGTCATGTGAAGTGACTTCCATGCAGGTTGTTTGTCAGAGAATCCTTGTATGGGCATGCCTCGCATGAGGTATTGCACGAGGAAACGATGGAAGTCGTCTTCGATATGTGGAGAATTCAATTTCTCGAGCACGGCAAAGGCATTTTTGATACCTTTGGTTTCCATAATGACACGCAGTTCTTCTATTGTTTCGTCATCACTTTCTGGATCGAGATTAAGCGCAATCTCGTGAGCTGCTTCACTCGATAGCGTGTAGTGCGGTGCGAGGACCTCGGTAGCGGCTGCTTCACGATGATGCACGATGCGCTCGTGCGCAATCTCTTCACGTGGGCGTGATTCTTGGAGCGCAGCAAGTTCTGCTTCTTTTGCCGCTATTTGTGCACGCAAATATTCCAGCTCTTCTTCTGGAGTACTAATCGGGCGTGCCGGTCCTTCAAATGCCATAGCGTAAGTATACGGCAACGAGTCGCTACTTCATGCACGTGCATTGGGATAATTACGTGCGAAAACTAATCCTTATCTCCCACCGCATTAAAGAATGCGTTTATGAGCGAGAGAATGATTGCGAACAAGAACGCTGACCAGAAACCTGCAACACCAAATCCTGGCACGATAACGGCAGCAAGGAGTATAAAGAGTGCGTTAATTACGAGTGAGAATAGTCCAAGCGTAATAATAGTAAGTGGCAGTGCGAGTAACTTAACAATAGGCTTTATAAAGATATTCATAATGCCGAGCACGACCGCTAGTACCAATGCTCCTACCGGAGTAACGGTAACACCGGGCAATACGTACGCAGCAATACCTATAGCAATTGCAGAAATGACCCAGTGAAGAAATAATTTCATAGTAGTTAAGATTATAGCTTAGCGAATGTAAAACTCTGCACGATCGAATCCAGCGCGCTCTGCGTAGTGGTACCTACTGTAGAGCGGGGCTCGAATGCTTCAAGCGCGTAACAAGAACCTTCGTGCATCGTACGGTAACTTGTTACGTGCTGTTCAACATCTGTTCCAAGTTTATCAAAAGAAAATGTCTTCCATGTGGTACTCCCGAGAGTTGTGTTGGCAAGCATTTTTTCTGCAGGTCCTGCTTTTAAACAAGCGGCTACTTCTTTTGAGGCCTGGCTCTCACCAATACGCACGTCACCTTCTGCAACAGAAACTTGTGCGATTAGAGTGCCGGTTGCTATAGGATTCTCACGCCACAAAAGTTGACTCCCACGAGACGGTGAGAACTGGTCAGTGATAGCCGCTGTCGCAGGATAAAAGAAAGTAAACCCATAGGTGCCACTGGTGTAGATTGCAAGCGTTGAAGGATCCAAGAGTTGTACAGAATCTGTGGAGGTAGCCGAGGCAGGTACGATTGTTGCTTCTGGCTTATGGGTAGTCCATAGCAGTACAAGCAAACATACTGCGGCGGACAGAACAATTATTGCGGTAGTGATTATCCAGCCAAAACGGGTCATAGAGCTAGTATACTCGTAAGTTCCAGAACTTACAGTATGTTAATTTCATAGACTAAGAGACGGTCCGCACGTATATACCCCTTCACAACAATTCTCTGACCCGTAATTAAGTCAGGATATGCACTGTCTGTTGCATATGATGGTACGCATGGAATATCACCAGCATTAGGGCTACAGCCCCGGCTATTAGCAAATATAAGTTGCTTAGTCACAATGGAGTGATTGCTCGCAATGTATTGAATAAATGGTACTACAGGAAGTCCGCCAGTGGTATCCATGAGTGCCGTTCCCTGCACTTCAACATACGTATCAGAATTTGATGGAATATTTGTTGAGACGTTTGCTGTATCTATCGTTACATCTTTTACCGGTGCGAGTACTACGGCGGCAGCAAGACGCCCGGTACTTGGATAGTACGAGCGGAAGAATACGAATACTCCACTGATTATTAGTAGTGCGAGCAGAACTTTACCAAAGAAACCCATATCAATACCTTACGCTTTTACCGCTGAAGAACTCATGAGCACTATTCTGCTACGCACTCTGGCCGTATACCAAACGAGCAAGCCGCAGCTCATCAAAGCTATAACGACCCTTTAATGATTCGAAAGTAGGAGTTAGCGACTCGGTGCCATTTTTCTTAAATGCCTCATGTATCTTTGGAAGTGATTTGCGAAGTGTGTCGTCAATGGCAGATTCTAGGATCGAACGCGGAATCTTCCCTGCTTGCGCAAGTTTTTCTGCATGGGCACATATCGTGCCAAAGGTGAGGCCGCGCGCAAGCGCGGCCTCACCGAGCGATTTACCTTCCAATAGCAACACGAGCGTATCGTCATGTGTAGAACCAACGGGCTTCTTCTTTGGAGCACGCGCTATTGGCTTGCCTTCAGCGTCCTTTGCAACATTCCAATCTCCTCCAGAGGCACGTACAAAGTTCTTTTCTAATTCAACGCGCTCACCTGATTCTTCAAGTGCTGCAAAGCTCACTTCTGCAGCTTCCGATAGATCACGGAAGCCTTCGTCACGACTAGCAACAAGAGGGTGTACCATAAGTGCAGACTCACTCCAACCAAGCACGTGAAGACCTGCAAGCGAGCGCACACGAGAGAGTGCCACATAGCCCTGTCCATATTCAAAAGCTCTCGAGAGATCAATCGCTGCAGCATCCATACTCATTCCTTGACTTTTGTGTACCGTAATTGCCCATGCAAGACGAAGGGGCACTTGTGTAATGGTTGCGCGTGCCTTCCCTCCTTCTTCCACCGCCCAATCTACAGGTGCCACCGTTATCGTGCGACCACTGTTGGTCTCTATCAGTGGGTAGTTGGTACCTCGTTCAAATCCAATAACGGTACCAAGTGTTCCATTAGCCAATCCAATTGCCGGAATGTTTTTAGTCCCCATAACTACAGCTCCCTCCTTAAGCACGAGAGACTCTGGTGAGAGACATCCACGTTTTAAGGCTTCAATCATAGGGGGTGCACCAGACCCAAGCATTCTGTATGACTTGCTTTCAGTCGTTAACTTCTCAAGTCTGTCTTGGTTCAGTTTGTCGACATCTGCATTGTGGGTAAACAAACGAGGAACATCTTCATCGAAACCATCTAACTCAACTTCACGATTCATAATTGCTGAAACAGTGGAAGGGTCAGCGTCTGCAGAGCGGATAGACGCAAGTACTGATAGGAATCGTTTGTCTTCTTGGCGATGTTGCTCAGTCAAATAACAAACTACCGCATGCAAGTCTTCCCACACCGAGGATTCAAAAGCAAAAGCTGCATTACCCGCATCACGCTTACCAATCGGTGGCAATTGAAAGAAGTCACCTACGAGCACCACTTGTATACCACCAAATGGTTCAGGGACACGTTTTACTTCACGACAAACGGCATCAACCATGACGAGAACATTCGCAGAAAGCATTGAGATTTCGTCAATGATAAGAATTGATGTTTTCTGAATGCGGCGCACTATGTGTTCTTTTGTTGCTATCGCATCTATATCTGCTTCAGAAAGGGAATCACGTATGCCAATTCCACTCCACGAGTGAATGGTCATGCCGTGAATATGGGTTGCCGCTATGCCGGTAGAGGCGGTAATAGCTGGTTCGATTCCACGAGCGCGGAGCCACGCAACGTATGCATTAACGGTATGCGTCTTACCGCTTCCTGGCTCTCCTGTGAGAAAGACATTTACGCCAGTGGTAAGTATGGAAAGTGCCTGATCCTGAGTCATATTCCCATTGTACCGTGACCGCTGAATTCCCGCTCCGTTGACGTACGTGAAATCCCTTTTACAACTTCAGATTTATTTTAGATCTGTGTTTTGTGTTGGTGATACCGTGGTTTCCCCACTCGCTGATGCGCCAATTGAATCAGTTGATGATGCAGTATTCGGTGTGGTTGATGCTGTACTCGTTGCAGTAACCAGTGTTTTAAGGAGAGCACTGTTCTTAAACATAATGGCTGCTATTTCGGTCTGACGCGCTGCGCTCGATGAATTTACGATGGGTCGTGGTGCCGGAACGCGCATAGTTGCTTGAACAGTAGGGGCTGTTGCAGAGTCGTTAATCGCAACAGTCGCGTTTGAGTGCTCAGCCGTCTTAGCCGCAATAGCAACGGTAGCAGTCGTTTCATCGTCACTTTGTACCAACGAATCTTCGAGAGCGAGACGTTCACCAGCCACAGTACCCTGACTCACTTGGACGACGGCGAGAAGATCTCTAGTTGCGGCAACAGAAGAGTCATTTGTACTCGATACTGCAAGATGCGTTACCACCTGGGTAAGTATGTCTTCATGCGCGGTGATGCGTGCTTCCAGATCAGAACGAACGCTAAGAGCAGCCGTTACATTTCCATCTGCCTGTAGTTGCGTGGCAGCTTCTGAAGAATCCTGCACGTGCTTAGTGAAATTGTCGCTAATGGTGTTTTGCGTTGCAATACTTAACTTCCCTGCTACAGCGAGATCCGTAGCTTCTTCAAGCCTGCGCTCAGCGAGAATAGCGTGCCAAGCTGCCTTTCCTTCCGTGCTCGGAATGAGTGCCGTTTGCATTGGTTCAGTGAGGTTGAGTTTAATTGGATAGAGCACTCCATCTGGTGTTGCATCGTTTGCTGCATAGGCGGTGCCTCCAAGCATACTTACTAGCACCACGAGTGCTGCAGAAACACGGAAAAAGCTTGCGGAGAAATATGAAAAGAATGGTGACTGTGTAGATGCTTGTGATGCAGAATTTACATCATAGCTATGAAGGTCTGCATAGGCAGAAAGTTCATTGCGCATACGAGAACGCGAAGACTCCGGTAGTGATACCGATTTCAGACTGCCTATTCGTTCTTCAGTGTGTTTTGTGTTCATAGATGCATGTGGTCCTGGACTTTCTTAATGGCCCGATTCAGACGAACGGAAACGGCATTTGCAGATTCGCCTCGTGAAGCGGCAATTTCTTGTGGACTCCATCCTTCAACATATCGAAGAAGAATGACTTCACGTGAGAGCTCATCGAGTGTATTAACTGCAGCAAGTACTTCTGCAATTTCTGCCGACTGTTCGACCTCTTTTGCTGAATCACCTTGCATGTCTAGCCCCGCTTCTTGAAGGACATCGAGCGATGATTCCTTCTTCTTCCGGTACCAGTCGATGATGCGATTTCGGGCAATCATATAGAGGAGTGCCCGAGGGTTCTCTATGACGTCACCTTTGCGCAGCGTCTGCCAGAACCGTGTGAAAGTATCCTGAACGATGTCTTCAGCGCGAGACGGGTCAGAAACCTTGAAAAAGCAGAATCGGTATAGTTCATCTGCGTACTGCTCGTACGCTTCGAGAAATTCGGCCTTAAGTGATTCCTGGTCCATATGTAAAGACGGCTCTTAGCGGTAGTACTTACTGCCAGCTACTAGGCCTTTAGGTACTTCCGAGTATAGCAGAAAGCGCGGCCACAAAGTGGCCGCGCTTTCAAATGGGTATAGTCATGTGATGATCGTTCGAAAGCCTTACTAATGCGCTACAGCAAAGGCTCCTACTACACTTGCCATCATGAGTGCTGGCAAAGCGATCATCAAATCATATTTCATACTTTTCAACATAGGTATATTTCGTTAGTGTGTAAATTTTGTCTATCGAACCCTAACTTATTTGTTACTCGCACATAATAGAAATATGTAGATGAATAATCTGTGAGAACAATCAAGGAACGTCATAACGCGCTATACTACATCCATGACAGCAGTTACACCCGAGAATGAATACCCTATGCGCATTAATAAGTACTTGGCACGCCAAGGCATTGCTACGCGCAGGGATGCGGATGAACTAATTACGCGTGAACGCGTACTCATTAACGGTCGCATTGCGGCACTTGGGGATAGAGTGCTTGAGACAGACCATGTTGAAGTACGTGCAAGTAAGCGAAGCACCAAAGAAGGTGTGCAGGGACTTAAAAAACACTATTACTTCGCATACAACAAACCTCGTGGCATAACCACTCCACAGCGACAATCGAACGGAAATGATGACGAAGATGATGATATGCAAGACCTTCCTGAAGAAGTCGCGCAGTTTGGTCTTTTCCCTGTAGGCAGACTCGATAAAGGTTCACACGGTCTCATGATTCTCACTAATGACGGACGCATAACAGATCGTCTTTTGAACCCTGAAAAAGCTCATGAAAAGGAATATGTGGTAAAGACTAAGCTGCCGCTTCGTGAAAGCTTCCGTAAACATATGGAGGAAGGTGTTGATATTGAAGGGTACCTAACCAAGCCAGCGAAAGTCGAATTACGTGGTGATACAAGTTTTGCAATTACCCTTACGGAAGGCAAGAAGCATCAGATTCGTCGCATGGTAGTTGCTATGCACAACGAGGTCGTAGACCTCAAACGTAGCCGTATCTTGAACATCAAGCTAGGCACACTAAAGGCGGGTGAACTTCGTGCTATTGAAGACAAAGAACTTCAAACATTCCTTACTACTCTTAGTCTTGCGGCGGGTTAAAGATCTGATCTTCGTCTTTAGTGAGTAGTTCAATGAGAGCATCGAAATAAGGTACTACTTCAGGTGACAATGCTACTTTGTTTAGTTTTTCTCCTTTAATTTTCTCAAGGGTTACGCCATGCTCTTTCCACGCACGCCCTTTATCTTCGTAGTTTATTAAAATAGGCAGGATCTTATCAAGCGCATATACAAACTTTGCTTCCCTACTTTCTCGTTTTTCATATCCTTCGATAATCATATGCATATCGGAAAATTCAGGAAATTCTTTACCGAGTTGCTTTGCTGCTGCAAGCTCACGTGCGTGCTTACTCTCCAAGTGCGCTGTATCTTCGGTAAATACAAAGGTGTCACCAGCGTGAACTTCAACTAAGTCATGCGCGAGCGCGTATTTAAGGACAAGACTCAAATCAAGGTCAAGCTTTTCACTATCAATTAGATACCATGCAGTCATAGCTAAATGATAGCTATGTTCAACGTCATTCTCGTGTCTATCAGTTCCAGGATTATAGAGGGCTCGTTCTATCTTTTGAAAAGCAGTTATGAGCTTGGAGAACTCAATGAGCTTTTCTAGATTCATACTGTTGCCGTTGTAGTTTCTTTACAGTCAGCACTACAGAATTCTCCTTCTACTTCTTTACAATTCGAGCATTCAAGGAAGTGACGATGGCACTTAACGTTTGCGCAGTTTACATAGTCTTCTGTTTTGGATTTGCAGATATAGCAGGTACCGACAACTTCGCGGTCGCCACCAAAGTCCATAGTGAGACGCTGGTCGAATGTGTAGAGTGTGCCTACAAAATCCTTGCCCGGATATTTTTCCATATATCCATGAATGCCATCTTCTAGCTGTTCAACATCGTTAAACCCGTTACTAAGCAGAAAAGCAGACATCTTTTCACAACGAATACCGCCCGTACACACGGTCACTATTTTCTTATCTTTATATTGCTCAAGTGCTGGCAGTGCCTGTGGCAAATCACGAGATGCTTCGAGACCTGGGTTAATAGAGCCTTCAAAATGTCCTGAGTCATATTCATAACCGTTACGCATATCAACAACGACAAAGTCCTCGCCTCTCTCAAACTTAGTACGTAGTTCATCTGGAGTTATGCGAGGCGCTGTGCGAACACGTGGATCTGCAGCTTCGCTAGGAAACTTTGTCGCGACTATCTCATCACGGACTTTCACTGAGAGTTTCGGGAACGATGCACCGGTTCCTTCACTCCTTTTAATAGATACGTCAGCAAATGTTGGGAGTGCAAGAAATTCCTTCGCGAATGCTTCCGTATCTGTCGTTTTGCCTTCAAAAGTAGCGTTGATGCCTTCCGTAGCAATAATGGCACGTCCTGTAAGTCCGTATGTCACGGCACGTTCACGAACCCATAAAGCTAATGCTTCTGGGTCTTCGACAGTCACATATTTATAGAAAAGTAGTACTTGATAGTTCATGTATGCGCGAATAGGGGCATAGTACCCTAGCTTTCCTTAGTCACCAAAATTAAGTGGTGCCATGTCAGGAAGTTCCGCTGGTGAACAATTAATGGCTGAGTCTCCTTCTCCGAGCGTAATTGTCTCGCCATGCGCCGTGAGTACAACCCCCTTGCCCTCATATCGAACGCCGGTCTTAGCAGGTATATAGGTAAGCGTAGCGGTCGGAGGATAGTTCCCACTTATAGACTTAATTGCAATTGTTTTAAGATCCGCTGAAGGAGTAAGTGTCATGCTTACGTGTTCATCACACTGATATGCAAAAGTACCTGAACCCGTATTTTGGTTTGACTTAGTCGTCGTTACATCTTTTACAACCGTTGTTGGCGTCGTTGTTGCTTGTGTATTAACAAGTACACGAGAAGTTGGATTCATCATCATTGCTAGGCCAGCAATCAACGTGCCGACAACCACAATTATGAGTGCGATAAAGAATATTCTTTTCATACTCTCTATTCTATCACTCTGTGCTGACAAAATGAGACTATGTTGGAACCTTTATTGCATTAATTCACTGATCTTGGAATTTGACTCTTCAAATCCTTTGTCGATAGCGGAGCGAGCAATCTCAAGTCCATTGTTGTATATCTGCGTTCCAACATGGAGAAGAAAGAAGTTGAGTATGTCCTCAGCAGCTATTACACCAATTTCCTCTTTTCGTTCAGTAAAGAAGTATCCGATGATTGCGTCAGTAGCGATCTTCCTCTCCTCTTTTGATAAAAGGTTAGTATTTCTTTCGATATGATTCATATGGCAATTCTACATTAGATTGCTGGGAGAGTGGGACAACGTTGGAACTATTTTAAGAACAACCGGAGCTGTTCCCCTAATAAGCTAAGTTCCCCATCCTTCACTCCGTATTGACTGAAAATACCTAAGTCACCTTTGTTTCTAATGGGAATTAGGTGCACATGCACATGAGCAATAGCCATTCCTTCGACTACTATGCCTAGTCTTGGTACTTTATAAAAAGCACGAAGCTTGTTACCAACCTCCTTAACAGCTCCCATTAGATCAGCATAATCTTCATCATATAAATCAAGAATATTTTCTATATGGTTGTTTGGGATTACAAGGGTATGTCCCGGGCGACTTGGGGCTGCATCTAAAAAAGCAATATGATTTTTATTCCTCCACCATATCTCATGGTGAGGTTCATTTTCCCGCACCACATCACAAAATATACAGCCGTTCATTTAATCATTTTATCATGCTGGCCGACTCGAGTTCGAACCGTATAGAACCAAGCCCGGGTTAGTCCGTTTGGTGAGTTTCCAGAATCCTAGACGACGCGTCTCGTGCACGCTATTTAGATATGACAATAAGGTGATCTTTGAAATCTATATACCCTCCTACTTGCTCACTCTCTACCTTCTTAAGAAATGTAGCCGCCTCCTCATCACTTGGATATGAATCAGTATTATGAATGAATCGATAGAAGATCTTGAGGTCGAATTGACTCTTGGTAGTGAGAATATCACCAACAAAGATGCGCATAGTAAGTTCCTTCACCTCTGTCTTCAGACCAAGTTCTTTATAGAAGTTCGTAATGTACTCGGCGTAGTTGAATTCTGGATAAATCTGGCGGAGCATGATTCGGTAGTGTCCGCTATTTTCAGGAAGTGTGAGAATAACTAATTTACCATCCTCTGCAAGAAGCGCGGTCAACTTCGCTAGCTGAGTACGATAGTCTTTCTCGTTTAATGCGTAGTAATAGTTCGTGTGGGAGGTAAAAATGACATCGTAACGCTTTTCTGTTTCAAATGTTGCAAGCGCTCGGGGGAACACTTCACCGATAGTGTTTTCAGGAAGAAGGAATGCCTTTGCGGAAACAAGCGCATTAGTATCGGGCTCAAGAAGATCGCACACGTATTCTCCGTCGAGACGATCGAGGATCTGCTTAGTGGTATGTCCTTCTCCACAACCCACATCAAGAATAGTCTTGGGATTGGCTTCCTGGCTGTTTATCTCAGCAACCATTACGTCAACTATCTTAAACCAGTCTTCTACAGAGCTTCGTACATAGATATTTTCGTATACGTCCGTAAATTCTTTTTCTCCCCAAAAATGCCATTTAGCCATATCAGAATTATATCCGCTTTTATTGAATTTGCTAAGCGACGCGTCTCGAGCGCGATACCCTAGCACGAGTTGGCTGGGAGTCGTGGAGGAAGTTCGAACTTTTGAAGCCTTTGAGGGCGATGCAAAGCACTTCCTTCAGGGCATTATTGATGTCGCAAACGCATCGGACGGTGCTGAGCGCTTGGCGAAAATGAAAGGGCTACGGTTAGCCTGCGAGGCTAACATGCCGGACCTGATGAAAGAATCAAAAAAATAGGCCCGCAGCGATGCGGGCCTATTTTACTCACCGTCTTGGCCATAGATATCTGACTAGCAGAAGCACTGGGCCAGTCAGGATAGGCGAGAATGCCATGACACAGCCAATCAAGAATCTAACGACCTGATCATGTGGTGGATCGTAGAAAAATAGCCAACACGCCCAGAGGCCAACGCCCAACGGGCACATAGCATATAGTAGTAATGCTATGATTGCGAGCCAGTACAGAAATAACTTCATATAACTGCTCCCTTCCTCTATCGGCCCGTAGGAGTTTCCGTGGGCGATGAGGCCTGGAAGCAGGCCTGAGACACTGTATCATCGATCGAGGATTTTATACATATTCGTACCGGGCGATGTTATGTAGTGAGGATCGACAATGAACGCTGATGACATTGTAAAGTATGCAGGATTAATTGGTGCTTTCGGAGCGATCACTGTTGCCGCCATAAGCGCAGCAGTCTCATGGCTTGTAGTGAGAAGGACAAGTTCAGCTACATTATTTACGGTCAGAGCAACCGTCAGAACAGGATATCGCACTCGATGGCTGGAGGAATTTCGGGCATGCGTTATTGATCTCATATACTTAGGACAGCAAGTTCACAGCCCGCTTACCGGTGCACCACTAGCCACCTTGGATGAGCGGCGTGAACTGCGAAAGCGCGCTGCGCACCTGATAGTGCTACTGGGACGAGGCACGAAAAACGAAGAAGATCCCCGCCCAAAACTTGCGGAAGCGGTCCGATCGTATGCTCTTGTTCCCTCGCCCGACAAGGAGTTAGAACTTGAAGAACTAATTCGGGCCGTGTTTCGGGAGCGTTGGAACCAGATTACCCACGAGACCGGCAAATTATAGGGTAGAATCCTACGCTAAAAGGCGTCACTTTATGCACTCGATGCATATTTGCTGGGAGACGTAGAGGAAGTTCGAACCTCTCCGCTGGTTTGGGAAACTAAAGCAGAGCAGCTTCTTCAAGACATCACGAACCTCGCCGACGCGGTGACCGCTGAGGAGCTGCTGGTGGAGCTTAGGTCGCTGCGCATGATGCTGGAGGCTTCTGGCCCCGGAGGGAACGACAAGATAAATCGGTATATCGCGACGAGCTCGCTAGTAAATTCACGCGCTTCCTGACGCGGAAGATGTTCGCCTTCAACGCCCTCGTAGATTTCGGTACAATTCGTCACAGCCTGCTAAGTCGGCGGGATTACGACTGGACTAGCTCGACCCCAATTCCGCCGAACAAGGAGGATGTCGATTGACCCGTGACTCGGAATTCTTTCAATTTATATAGTCAGTTTCGTCGATGAAGTATGCGCGATGCCCATCTGACA
Organism: Minisyncoccota bacterium; assembly: GCA_039927695.1. GTDB lineage: Bacteria > Patescibacteriota > Minisyncoccia > Phycocordibacterales > Phycocordibacteraceae > C7867-001. The sequence goes on along the minus strand of JBDSUM010000023.1, from coordinate 774 downwards.
ATTCGATCATGACAGATTCCTGGTTCGCACTTTTGCCAAATTCGTGGACGAAGGCAGCAATCTCTTCGAAACGCTGTTCAAAAACATCCGGGTCTCGGATGAACGAATAGACAACGACGGTCCTATCAATCAGGATTTTGCCATCCTTGTCCTTCCAAGAGCCATCCGCCGCAGGCAACTTTGTGCTCCCTCCGTTTATATCAGTGAGGACCTGTACGGCACCGTCGACCCAGTCATCCAAATCCGGTATCTCAGCTTGATTCTTGTCCCTATCCGGCAGATAAATGCTAAACTTCTGAACGCTCGGCTCTTCTGAGCTCTGCAGCCGCGCAAGAATATCCATGCCCCCTCCACAAAAAAAGCTCCGCGCTGGGCGGAGCTCTCTATACTAAAGCGGATAGCGGTCCTTTGATCAAGTGCCCGAGACTCTCCTCTTTCCGGCATCGTTTGGAACAATCCGTCGTTTCCCTTCACCGTTGCGTCCATTATGGATCTTGTTGACGAAACCGGAGGTCGGAGCCGCTCTCTTATCTCGCAGCTCTTTTGCGGTCTCTTGGACGCGGTCCAAGATTGCTTGAACGCTAGGCCGCGGTGGGGGTAGAGTTTCTCGGGTATACGATCCCGCGGGCAACGCTTCGACTTGGGTGGCGTTTGCGTTCATGTCATCTCCCGACCGTTCGCGTGCCCCAGAACTATTCAGGGGCACGCCGCGATCGACAGATAGTGCTTGCTTCGCCCAGGTAAGGCCGGCGATTCCCGTAGACAGTATACCAG
>JBDSUM010000022.1:0-6994 GCA_039927695.1 Minisyncoccota bacterium | reverse complement strand
GATCTCCTGTTGCTTGACGGGATACGTATAATATAACTATTTCTTAAAATAGCAAATCTTTGTCACACCAAGTATTGTGAGAGTTACTACTCAGTCGTGTCACCAAGGAACTCGTCCTTCCCCGTTTCTTCGTCCTTCTCAGCGTCTGCTTTGGTTTTGTGTACGATGCCGTCTGTATGGTGAGGAGTCGCGTATAAGGTGTAGAGCTTCATATCCTCGTCGCCTGTGTTTATAAAATTATGCTTTGTTCCAGCTGGAACCACTATTGCTGAGCCATCAGCAATAGTATGCTCAACATCGTCGAGTACCGCCTTCCCTTCTCCCTGCTCTATTCGAATGAACTGATCTTGCCCGTGCTTTTCCTCGCCAATCTCACCACCCACAGGCACGCTCATGAGCACCAGCTGCATGTATTGCGCGGTATACACCACGGTGCGGAAGTTAGTATTTTCAAGCGTATCTGCCTCGATATCGGTTACGTATCCTTTCATGAACTGCGTGGGTTAGTTATTAGATAACGACGGGAAGCAATGCTTTCCTCTTTGCGTCTGCTATAGAGTACGCGTCATAACCATAAGCAATCATGAAGAAGAGATACCAAAGACTCTCAAGGCTTTTACCAGGAATCGTCGTTGAAACGAGCAATGAGTTTGGAATAAATACTGGTTCAACAAGACCAAGTAAAAGAGCTACTGCGCTCCCTGCGAGGAGTAGTCCACCGAAGATCATACGTTCACGAATAATAAGGTAACCAGCGCCAGGAAGAACTGCATTGATAATGCCTACGAGAATTGGGTGAAGTTTCATACGTACAGTGTATAGCAAGAAACCCTCGTGAGAGGGTTTCTTGCGTGTATAGAACTTGCTTGGCACAGCCCCTGTTAGTGAGACTAACGCTTGCTCCAGGCTGGACTCTTGCGAGCTTTGAGAAGACCTGGCTTCTTGCGCTCAACAGCACGTGGGTCGCGCTTGAGGAATCCAGCAGCCTTGAGAGGTGCACGGAGGTTAGCATCTGTAAGAGTGATTGCACGAGCAACACCCATGCGGATAGCCTCAGCCTGAGCTGTTACGCCACCACCAGAAACCTTAGCTTCGATTGTGAATGTACCGTCGATACCTTCAAGATTGAGAGGGTCAACAGGGATTGCGCGACGTGTGCTTGTCTTGAAGTACTCGTCACCAGTCATGCCATTCACCTTCACGCTGGTTTCAGCGGCTGGTGTGAGCTTTACGCGAGCAGTAGCTGTCTTGCGACGGCCGACGGCTTGAGTGTAACGAATTGGATCAGACATAATAACTTGGCGTAGTGGTTTATACAGTGATAGTAAGACGCTTCATGCGGTCCTTGCGAAGCTTGTTGCGAGGAATCATTCCGTCAACAGCACGGCGCATGACTTCTTCGATACCCTTCTTATCGCGGAGCATAGTGAGAGAAGTCGTACGAAGACCACCTGGATAGCCAGTGTAGTGTGTGTAGTCCTTTCCCGCGATACGACGCTCGGTCATAGCAAGCTTTGAAACATTCGTAATAGTAACTTCAACCGGAAGGACGAAGTTCTGTACGTAGTGCGCTGACTTCTTTCCAAGAAGTGCAGAAGCAGCCTCACTCGCTACGCGACCAAGTGAACGGCCAGTAGCGTCGAAGGTGTATGACATAGTTTCGACTCCCTGGAGGGTTCGCTGTGCGCTTACTTTCTGTGCAATAGTTTTCATAGGATTGATGTGATGCCTTATACGAAGGCGATGTACGCGTTCTCGCGAGCGTTAACAGCGTTTGGAGCGCGCTTCACGATGCGAGTGTAACCACCAGGGCGGTTAGCGTAGCGAGGTGCAATAGATCCGAAGACCTTCTTAACGATCTCGTCGTCGTTACCAAGACGGCTTGAAACAAGTCGTCGGTTAGCAACGTTGTCGAGGCGAGCATGGCTCACGAGCTTCTCGATAAATGGTCGAAGTTCCTTTGCCTTTGCCTCTGTCGTTGAAATGCCCTCGTGGATGATAAGAGAACGTGCAAGAGACCGCATCAACGCAGTGCGCTGATTCTTTGGTCGTCCGAACGATCGTCCTTTGTGCTGATGTCGCATAACTTTTTTACTGTAACACGGGTAAGTATTTACTTCAAATACTGAGCTATTATTCGCCCTTAAGCTCAAGGCCTACGGCAGCGAGTGCTTCGCTGATTTCGCTTACAGCCTTGTCGCCAATGCCATCGAGCTCCTTAAGCGCAGAACCAGTCTTCTTAACGAGACCAGCTACTGACTTAATACCAGCGTCCTCAAGTGCTGAGACAATTCGTGCACCAAGATCGAGCTCAGAAAGCTTGGTCTTAGCGGCGTCCTTGCCTGCGCCTGTTGTAGATGCTGAATCAGCCTTTGTAGATGCTTCAGAAGCCTCTACGCCTTCCTGGAAGCCGATAACAGACTTAAGCTGATGAATCATAACTTCGATTGAGCGCTCGAGAGCTTCGCGAGGTGCGATAGTTCCGTTGGTCTCAATCAAGATACGAAGACGGTTGTAGTCAGTACGATCTCCAACGCGCATGTTCTCTACTTCGTAGTTTGCACGACGAATTGGAGTGAATGTAGCATCAAGAGCGATAGTACCAATGTCTACCTTTTCCTTAGTAAGAACTTCACGAGGTACATAGCCGAGACCGCGCTCGATTGTAGCCTCAAGTTCAAATGAGATCTTTCCAGAGATGTCAGCAACGTGAGCTTCTGGGTTTGCAATCTCAACCTGTGATGGAAGACTAAAGTCTGCTGCAGTTACCTGCTTAGGACCCTTTACTGAAAGACGAACAGTCTGAGCGTCATCACCATGTAGGGTGAAGTGTACGCGCTTAAGGTTAAGAAGAATCTCCATAACAGTCTCGCGGATACCCTCGATGGTAGCGAATTCGTGAGAAACATCCTCAATCTTTACAGATGTGATGCTTGCGCCAGGAAGTGACGAAAGAATAATACGGCGTAGTGAGTTGCCGAGTGTGTGACCGTACCCTGGGTACAGTGAATCAATTTCATAAATCCCCTGGTTTCCTTCTTCAGAAACAACGCGAGGCTTAGACGGTAGTGTGACTTGGTATTCCATAACTCAATCAGTAGTTAACCAAACGGATAATAATTAAACGCGAGCTACAGCGAACTAACGGCTGTAGAACGAGAGCACAACGCCGAGGTCTCCTGCAGGACTTGCAGATTCAGTCGACGGCATGTTCTCGACACCTCCTTCCATACTCTTTCCATTCCAAGAAAGCCACGATGGTGTGGTTCGCTCAGCAAGACGCTCGTTCACATTCAAGAAGAGTGTGCTTGAGCGACTTCCTTCACGAATACCAATCTTGTCAGTCATGGTTACATGGCGAGAAGGAACAGTAGTCTTGCGGCCATCGATGGTGATGTGACCATGAGAAACCATCTGGCGTGCTGCCTGACGGGTCGGTGCGAGCCCGAGGCGGTATACGATGTTGTCGAGACGGAGCTCGAGTGCGCGATGGAGAACGTCCGCAGGAGTGAGTTCGTCAGAAGCATGAGTCTTCATAGCTTCGCTAACGTACTTACTGAACTGGCGCTCAGTAAGGTTGTAGGTAACACGTACCTTCTGCTTCTCGAGAAGCTGCTTTCCGTACTCAGTTGGTCCACGACCACGTCCGCGAGGCTTCATGCCACGGCGCTCTGTTGAAAGCGCAAACTTCTGTGTCTGCGTTTTGTCGAATACTGATGCTCCAAGGCGACGAGCTATTTTAAACTTTGGTCCGATTTTCATAAAATTTTAGTGGATTAACGTGAGATAGAAGCGATTATACGCGTCGAGCTTTCTTAGGGCGTGGGCCGTTGTGAGGCACAGGAGTTGCGTCCTTGATAGCGCGAATAGCGATTCCCTTGCTTGAAAATGCGCGAAGTGCAGACTCGCGACCAGCTCCAACACCACGGATGATAACGGTAGCCTCCTTTAGGCCAATGATAGCTGCCTTCTCTCCGAGGAGTTCACCAACCTTTGCTGCTGCGTACGGTGTTGACTTGCGTGCTCCAGAGAAACCAAGTGCTCCAGCAGAGCTCGACATAATAGCGTTACCCTTTTCATCAGTAAGAACAGCCTTTGTATTGTTGAAGGTAGCTTCAACGTGAAGGATGCCGCGATCGATACGCTTCTTTGCGATCTTCGAAAGAGAGCGCTCCTTGCGTCCCTGATCGAGGCCTTTGCCTGACTTCTTGATGATTCGTTTCTTACCCATAGTAGATTAAATAGATTGCAGGAATTATGTCTTTTCGAGTGAACGGCGACCAGAACCCATAGTCTTACGGGTGTTTCCACGAACCGTACGAGAATTGGTCTTTGTGCGCTGTGCGCGAACTGGAAGGCGGCGCTCATGACGAACACCACGTGCTGAACGGATATCCTTCAAACGCTTGATGTTGCTGCCCTGTTCACGACGAAGTTCACCTTCAATGGTATATGCCTCAGCAAGCAAACGAATTGACTGCTCTTCTTCAGCGGTGAGGTCACTTCCCTTGCGTGTTGGCTCGATCTTAGCTTCCTTAAGGATATCAAGGGCACGTGTTGGACCAATACCGAAAATAATCGGTAGTGAATACGCGAGCTGTTTGTTATCTGGAAGGGTTACACCGGCGATACGCATGAACGGGATAGTTTAGGGTAAATAAGTTTTATGTAAATTCAAATACTAGTCAAATGACTAGCCTTGGCGAGCCTTACGACGAGGATTGCGCTTGTTGATACGGTACAAGCGTCCGCGTCGGCGGACGATAATATCTCCAGGCTGCTGGACTTTGATTGATGCGCGTACTTTCATAAGTTTAAGATAGTCTCCTCACGACACGAGCTCGGCCTCCGTAGGGGTCGAGTACCAATTCTACTCGGTCTCCTAGCAATACGCGAATGCGATGCAAACGCATCTTTCCGGCAAGGTAGGCGAGTAAGAGTTCACCAGACGGCATGCGGACACGGAATAAAGAATTAGGGAGCACTTCTTCTACCGTGCCTGTTGTTTCTTCCGTCTTAGTTTCTTCCATGTGGAGCCTTTTTAATGTAACAAATGCTTTATATATCGTCAACACGGTACTCGGACAATACGCTCGTGTATGCAGCCCTTGCTTCAGATTTGTTCCAACCCTAGTCTGTCAGTAAGAAAAAACCACCTCTCGCACGTGGCGGGGTGGCTTGGTTTTAAGGGTTGGTGGCGAGAGCGGAATAGGGTACGCCGAGTTCGCACGCCTTGAAGTGCAAATATCGTATGCTTTGTTCACGACCGATATCTGCGAAGGTTGCATTTTGTGCAAGGCCAAGGACGCGAATATAATCATCCTTGCGCGAGGTGAAAGCTCCAACAAATAGCTCCGGCATTTTATGTAACTCCTGTTTTTGTTACATATTTCAAATTACATACATATTCATATTCCGTCAATTCATGAAGCGTACCTGGAAGAAATACAGCAAAGGTATATAGTCCAGAAGTAACGCAATCCCAAGGAGGCTGACATGCGTACAAGTACATTGGTTACGAAGCTTGCGGCTCTCTCAGTGATTGTCGCAATCACCTACTGGTTCTATTACAAGCCAGATGACTGGATGCTACCGTTGGGCGCAAGCGTCTTAATGGTGATGATCGGTCTTTCGTCTTTCTACAGGCGTTTTACTGTTGAAGGACACGCAGATAAGCCACCCATACTGCCATTGCTTTCGGTCATGTGCCTTCTGGGCCCTGTTGCTCTCTTTCAGGTCCTGCCATACGAGCTAAGGACTGCCGTTAGCGTCCATGCTCAAAAGCTCGATGGCTCGAATGTAGCTCTTTATTTCCTTGTTGGACTTGTCATGGCGATCTGGATTTGGACTCCGTTTGTTAGCTACAGGCTCATTGACCGCATCATGAACGTCCGCACCGCGAGCAAACCTGCTTGAACGGCAAAGGCCCCGCTACAAGTAGCGGGGCCTAATTCTTTTTGTGCCGTTCCTCAATTACTTCGTTGAAACCGTCGTCGTTGCGATCTTTATGCTCGCAGGATCATCGGGGAAGCTCGTCTTCCAGAATGGACGAACGGTTAGTACTGCTTGCGATACCTCGGGGAATCCAGAGATTATTGTGTAAGCAGCGTCACGTGACTTCCCTGCTACCGCTCCTGCGATCTTTGAGGCGTCTACATCCCATACAAGTGTTGCGGGGCCTGAAAGGCTAAAGGCAAAGGTGCCTTGTTCAGCAGTTGGAGTTCCTGGTGTCGCTGGGGTGAGCGTGAGAGAGCTTGGATTCATAAGCGAGATTGGCTGGCCAGAATAGCTGCCGTTTACGCGGTATGCGATTGCTTTTGCAAGTGCTGCCTGTGGGAATGCCACAGCGACTGCTGATCCTTCAAGGTTCACGTTCACTGTGCTGTTATCTTTCCCTGCGGTGTCGTGTTGAGGAACGTAGCTAATGAATGTGCCACCAGGGATAACGATATAGCCAGTCTTGAGCTTGCTCGCAATTTCAGCGTTTATGCTTTCAGTGAGCGCCGCCTTACTCTTCTCATTCTGAGCGTCGCGCGTTGCTTGGCTCACAGAAGGGCGTGTGCCACTGAAGCCACCAGTCATTGCTGCTGAAGACTTTCCTGTAACAAGGTTGAATGTTGCTGAACCCTTAAGACCAGGAACGGTGAAAGTTGTTGCTGCAATGTTGTAATTCACACCGCCAGTGTCTGCAGATACTGGTGCAGTTACGCTGCCCGGAGAGCTGACAGAACCACCAGGAATAGTGACTGAATCCTGAATACGGAATATGAGACCATCAGGTGATTCGAAGCGTGTGTTCTTAATGAGCGTCTGCTTTGTTTCCTGAGCGTTGTAAATAGTGATAGTTCCCTGCGCAGGATCGTTAACAGTCTCAGTACTTTCAGAAGGTACGCTTCCTGTTACGGTCTTGTCGACACTAATAAGTTCGTATGGGAGATCACCTGTTGCAAATGTAGCCGTGAAGTCTCCTGAGACATTTGCTGTGGAGGTTGTT
>JBDSUM010000021.1:0-6553 GCA_039927695.1 Minisyncoccota bacterium | reverse complement strand
ACCACCTCATTTGGGAAATCTTCGACAACTCACGTGACGAAGCGATGGGTGGCTTTGCTGATGATGTTGAAATCGCGCTCCTTCCTGACGGGTATGTGCGCGTCGTTGATAACGGTCGCGGTATCCCAGTAGGTATACATCCAAAGACAAAGGTCTCAGCACTTGAGACCATCATGACGACGCTTCACGCTGGCGGTAAGTTCGGTGGCGAGGACTCAGGATACAAAGTATCGGGAGGTCTTCACGGTGTTGGAGCATCTGTAGTGAACGCGCTCTCTGACCATGCAAAAGTTATCGTCCATAAAGAAGGTGCGACACACATGCAGGAATATAAGATTGGTATCGCTCAGTCAAAGGTAAAACAGATTGGAAAGACGAAGCACACAGGTACCGTCACATTCTTCAAGCCAGACGTATCTATCTTTAAGGACGGTATTAATTGGAACTGGGACAAGATCGTCGGACACGTGCGCCAACAGGCATACTTGGTAAAGGGAACACGCATCAGCGTGCTCGATCTTCGCAATGCAGAGGCTAGCGCTGGAAAAGATTCCGAAGCTGTCGCCTACGTGCGTGAACTCGGTATCGATGCTCCATCAATGACGTTTTATTTCGAGAACGGTCTACGCTCACTCGTAGCTTTTTATAATCAGCGTCAAAAGCCTGTTCACAAGAATATCTTTTATGTAGAAGCAGAGAAGGACGGCGTTATGGTTGAAGTCGCTCTCCAGTACATCGATGACTACACACCGCGCATCATGGCCTTTGCCAACAATACCTATAACGCTGAACACGGTACGCACATTACCGGTTTCAAGACAGCACTCACACGAACAGTGAACGCATACGCTCGCACATCAAAGGTTATTAAAGAAAGCGAAGAGAACTTTACGGGTGACGACGTTCTTGAAGGTATCACCGCCGTTGTGTCGGTGAAGATGCCAGAAATCCAGTTCGAAGGTCAGACTAAGGCAAAGCTTGGTTCGGTGGAAGCACAGGGTGCTGTTGCAAGTGTCTTCGGTGAGGCATTCTCCATGTTCCTAGAAGAAAATCCTGATGATGCAAAGGCGATTGTTGGAAAGGTGTTGCTGGCGCTGAAAGCTCGCAAGGCGGCTAAAGCCGCCAAGGACTCCGTGCTTCGCAAAGGTGCGCTCGAGGGCATGACACTTCCCGGCAAGCTCGCTGACTGCCAAAGCAAAGATGCGTCTGAAAGTGAACTCTTCGTTGTGGAGGGTGACTCCGCGGGTGGCTCCGCAAAGATGGGTCGCGATCGCAGGACTCAGGCTATTCTTCCGCTACGCGGAAAGATTCTAAACATCGAGCGTGCACGCTTGGATAAGATGCTTGCGAGCGAGCAGATCAAGAACTTAGTGGTGGCACTCGGCACTGCTATCGGCGACGTTTTCAATATCGACAAACTCCGCTACCACAAGATAATCATCGCTACGGACGCCGACGTGGACGGTGCGCACATTCGTACGCTCCTTCTTACTCTTTTCTATAGACACTTCCGCGCCATTATCGATGGGGGCTTTGTATACATTGCTCAACCACCGCTCTACAAGATAAAGCGAGGCAAAGATGTTCAATATGCATACTCTGACGAAGAAAAGTTCAGAATTCTTGGACCAGATGCTGACGCAATAGATCAGATAGACGATGAATCAGGAGAAGAAGAGTCTTCAAACGATGATGCTATTGATGAGACAGAAGAGGGTGCTGAGAATGAAGTAGCGGCAAAGAAAGGAAGTAAACCAAGTATCCAGAGATATAAGGGTCTTGGTGAAATGAACCCGGAAGAGCTTTTCGAGACGACTATGGATCCGAAGCGCCGGTTGCTTAAACGCATTACTGTTGAAGACGCTGTTGATGCCGACCGCATCTTCGACATTCTTATGGGCACTGATGTGCCAAGCCGCAAGAGCTTCATTCAAAGCAATGCGAGACTCGCGAATTTGGATGTGTAAACAGCGTTCTGTGCTTTTATCACCTGATTCCAAACTCAGTCTGCTAATAATAAATCACTCGCTGTTCACAAGATAGTTTCTCGCAGTGAATCGAATGCTACTATTTTGTAATGAGAAATAATTACAAAAAGGGTTTCACTCTTATTGAACTGTTAGTGGTAATTGCAATTATTGGCATACTTTCCGCAGTAGTACTTGCTTCTTTAAACAGTGCACGAGACAAGACAAAAGATTCAACACGTATTTCTGATATACGTCAGATACAGTACGCGCTTGAATTGTATTACGATGCTAACGGTAAATACCCTACCTGTCTTTTCGCCGGGGGTAGCTGTGGAGCAACGGTTCTCAATGGATCTACCTATATGAAATCGGTACCTAAAGATCCGGGAACGGGTCTCCAATACTCGTACGCAGCTATTGGATCGGGTGCAACGTGCTCGTCGTATCATCTTGGCACGTCGCTTGAATCAAAGACTAACAAGGCACTTCAGACGGGAGCCGACCAGACACCAAAAACGGTCTGTACAGGAAGTACCGCTGACTTTTCAGGTCTTTCATACATAGCAGGAGGACAACTCTGTAATACGACTGCCGGGACTGCTCAGCCAACAAATGCAGCTAATGGAGAAAGTTGTTACGACGTTGCGGCTAATTAAATCTTTTAGCGATATCTAATATAAAAGCCCCTTGCCTTAGGCAAGGGGCTTTTATATATTGAGTTTCAATTTCTTACTGAACCGTCATTGCACCAGAACCAGTGTTGTTGTTCTCGTTCTGCTCATTAACGTAGCCGCTTGGGTCAACGGTAACCGTGATCACACGATTGTTACCCTGCTGTCCGCGGTCAAAGCCGAGAGTGTAATCAATCTGGTCTCCAGGAAGGAGTGACTGCTGGTTCGGAGACGTAAAGCTGAATGAGGGGGAGGTAGGAACATCTGCACGGAAGTTCCAGTTACCGCTAACATTTGTGCCGAGGTTACGGACGGTGAACTTCACAGCACCTGTCTTTCCATACGGAATAGTAGTTGCACCGATGAATGATTCAGTCGTACCGTTATCAAGATATCCAACCTGAGTAATCGTTACCGCAAGGTCAGAAAGACCGTATGGTGCTGGACGAGTGGTAGTTGTCGTTACGACCGTATGAGTCGTTCCTGTACCGGTTGTAGCGGTCTTCACTGGAGTTGTTGTCGCCGTGGGGAAGGTGACTGTTGTAGATGCTGTTGACGTTGCAACATCGTTCTCGATTGGAAGGGTAGTCGATGCGAGGCTTACTACCTGAAGTACAGGAGTTGTTGTCGCAGGGCGGAATACCTGTGAGAGCGATACGGCTGCAGTGCTGAAGCGTGATACCGCAAGAGGAACGTAGCGTGCGCTATAGATTGCAAGCCCAATTCCAATAATAATAAGTGCGATAAAACCAACCACGGCGAGCGAATTAATAGCTGCGCGGCGGGCTGGGTTGCGATTGATGGTCGTCGTTGTTATTTCCATATGCTCTTTATATACCACACCTAGAAATGCTGTCAAGGGGTGGGCTCGGACGCTGCTCTCGGGGTTACCCCCTGCGAGGCGGAGCGTTCTCGGGAGCAACCCCTTTCGCTGCCGCGTCCGAACCCACCCTTTAATCTCCCCTTCACCTACTAAAAGGTTATATGAAGGGAGAAATGCGCCCATACTGCTAGCCCTTGACAAGGAGCTAATATAATGTAAATATACATAAGCAGATATGAACACGAATTCGCACACAGTAAAGGGCGCGGCGGGGCTTGTAAAAGCGAGCCACAAAGCATTTTCCAGGAAGTGGACCTTCCTGACTGTGTTCGTATTGGTATTTTTCGTTACCACTGGTATCGCTGCTGCACTCGATGTCCTCCCGGATCCAACTACGGCTAACAACGTATACGATCACACAACCAATCTATCGGTTGGACCACTCGTGACTGAGCCTGTTGCAACACCTGAACTTCCAACGAAGATCGAGATTCCAACCATCAAGCTTTCTGTTTCTGTTTCAAATCCAGATTCAACTGATGTGCAGGTTTTGGACAATGCTCTCCTTAAGGGTGCTGTTCGTTACCCAACATCAGCAAAGCTTGGAGAGCAGGGTAATGTGATCATCTTTGGTCACTCAAGCTACCTTCCTTTGGTTAATAACCAGAACTTCAAGGCCTTTGATGGTATCCAGGATTTGAAGCAGGGAGACCAGATTACAGTTACCGGAAATGGCCACGTGTATGTTTACAGCGTTTCAACCGTCGTGAAGGCAAGCGCAACAGAGGATTCGATTCCTCTCACGGTTGATGGCAGCAAGCTTACCCTTGCGACCTGTAACTCATTTGGTCATAAGTCAGACCGTTTCGTCGTTACGGCGAACCTTGTTGAAACCCATAGTTTGTAGGAAGCTACCCGTTCGGGAACTACGGTTCCTGAGTGGATAGCTCAATGCAAACGCAAAGAGCTTCGCCGCGAAAGCGGAAGGAAACACCCAGTACATTCCATCAGTCGCCCCAATCCGGGGCGGCGCATAGGGAGAGAAAAATGAGGAATCAAATCATCGCCTTCCTCGTTGCGCTGCTTTTCGGAGCAGTACTCGCAACGGGGGCGCAGGCATCCGAACGTCACCGGTTTGTTGTGGGGAATACCACCCCGCAAGAGCTGGCGGCGAAAGTCGAAGCATCGATTGCCCATGACCCATCGGGTCGCGGTGTCATCGATCAGGTAAGCTGCTCGCAATCTCGCGGGTGCGCTACCCCTGATGACTATCTCGTCATGTTCGAGAAGGCAGACCCTGGTGCGCATCTGACCGATGTGCACCAACTTCCGGCGTACTTCCGTTCGCTCGTTGTCCACGCACCTCCTCCGGGAAGGTTCTGGATGGCGTGCAAGACGGGCGCTGGTGGCGTGAACGACGCACCCAAATGGGACTGCATGAGTCGTGTCTTTCACCTGAGTAAGGGTGAGACCGTTTTCGTGAATCCCGTGACCGGCGCTGCCGTCATGGCTCGTGATTGTTCCAACCCTGTCGGGAAGGAAGAGCACGAAGAAGACTGCATGCCGCTCCATGTTGCCCTTAAGCCGGGTGACGAGGTGCACATCGGTTGGGTCGCCATGGCGGCCTTCCCTTCGGGAAAGTGCCACCTGTCGGTTCAAAAGACCGGTGAGCAAGAACGGACTGACTACGATATGGACGAATGTCCGCGCGACAAGTGCGACTTCTCGGGTCCATCTCGTGATCTGCATATGCGGGTCTGGGATAAGCCCCGGATCAGCTGGGTCGCACGGGTAACGGGTGACAATGTCATTCGCGTCCCGCGGGAAGTGTTGGCCTCATCTGGCGTGATCGTTCTCTGCGTCGTTCGTCCCGATGGACGACAGACGTATTCAACGTTCATCAAGAGCGGGTCTTTTTGGCACGGAGTGGCGGCGTTCGTTACCTACAAGGGTCTCGACACCATCACCCCGGGCTGGGACGGCACACCTCATCCGTGGATTTTCACGGACGGTCGTTCGGACTGACCTCATGACGGGAATGCTGCTTGCAGCATTCCCGTCACCACCTCTCTCCCTTTTTTATACGCCCGACAGGGCAGTGAGTGAGAATTTCACAAGATATTGACAAATTATCAAGTTCCAGTATACTATTATTATGACCTACAACAGCACCAAACAGACTCTAAAGTCTCATCCCCTTCGAACGGGTCTTTTCGTCGTTCTCGCTGTCCTTATGGCTGGTGGAATCGTTGGCATGACTGCTGGCTTCGGAAACCCAACCGGCGCTTTTGCACAGGTTATGCCTGACATTATTGTTACCGCTCCTCCCCCTGTTGTTGCACTGCCACCACCACCCCCTGTCATTGTCACTCCTATCGCTCCCATAGTAGTAGTGCCACCGGTAGTAGCACCAGTAACGAATACCAACAATAATAAGAATGATGACATTGTTGTAACAGCAACCAAGGACACACCTACATATGGATCTCCATGTTGTACTGCTCCTACGACAGGAGTTACTACACCTGCTATTCCTGGAGACATTGTTGTAACAGCAACCAAGGACACACCTACATATGGATCTCCATGTTGTACTGCTCCGTCAGTACCAGCAGTAGAAATTCCTGTATACGGATCTCCATGCTGCACTACGCCGCCTGAAGTTATTGTTCCAATTATTCCTCCTATCATTCCGATTATTCCCATCGTTCCCATTATTCCGGTAATTCCACCAGTAATCCCACCTGTGGTACCACCACAAACAAATGAAGCTGGATGTATTGATATAACGTCGTCAGCGACTGGCACGATATCACCTGGTGCAGCAGTAACGCTTACCTGGCGCACCTACAACACCAACACGATCACTATCGATAACGGTGTAGGCACCTTCGATACAGCGACTAGCTCTACAGGCCATGTTGTTGTGAACCCGACGACTACGACTACCTACACAGGTACTGTAAGCAACGGAACACAGAACATTCACTGTAAGGCTACAGTTACTGTTGTGCCTCCAACGACTGGTGGATACAAATGTATTTCACTTACGGCAGATCGCACAACGATCACAGCTGCTGACAATGCTG
>JBDSUM010000020.1:0-63800 GCA_039927695.1 Minisyncoccota bacterium | reverse complement strand
GCAGATGCAACGCTGCAATATATAAAGGGAACAGAAGGGAATTGGTGGCCCACGCCCTTAAGTGCCGACAAATATCTAAAGTCTCCTTTTAATACGTACCAACACACTGGTCTTCCGCCGCACCCTATCAATAACCCGAGCCTTGAGTCTATCGCTGCAGTACTCAATCCTGAAAGTACGAATTGCCTTTTCTACCTCCATGACGCGAGCCACGATATTCATTGTTCTGTTACGTATGGAGGACAGAAGAGTAATGTTAATAAGTATTTGAAATAAAAATACCGCATCCAGAATGGATGCGGCAAAAAGGAGAGAGTTAAGATTCGCAGAAGTCCTCAAAATAAAGATGTCCACAGCTTTAAATCAGGTTATTGAATAGTTCGGGCTACTGTATAGGTAACAACGTATTATGAGGAACACTCACCGGATGGTGTGCGCTCTCTCCACTTTTAAAAAAGAGGTGGTCTTTCTAGCCCTCTTTTTTCTTTTAAGCGCACCACTTTTCAGCTTCGCAGCCTCAATTGCTCCTGCGCCTACAAAAGTGGCTACAGCTAAGAGCCCTTCTGTAACCGCATCAAAAGCTTCCACCCTGAGTCCTATGTCAGCTGGCGGCGGCGGTACTCAACCAATACCTATAAGCAGTAAAGAAGCTGTAAGTACGGGAAACGTCATTGATCCTAGCAGGGGCAGTCAGCCTGGTACATTTGCATACCAGTTTACATTTTCAATACCTCCAGGAAGATCAGGAATGACTCCTGATCTTATGCTGTCATATTCTTCAAACGATCATTCTGATACCGGATTTGGATATGGATGGGGACTCTCGATTCCGTATATTCAGAGATATAACAAAACTGGTCTTGATGACTTATATTCAACCACGACTCTTTCAACATTTTTTTATTCATCAGTGTCAGGAGAGCTTACTGCCACAAGTACAAGTGCAATGTTTGTTGCAAGAAATGATGATGGATCCAATATGCAATACAGTTTTGGCAATAATGCTTGGACTGCCGTCGATAAGGCGGGTACGATTTATAGATTTGGTCTCGCCCCTCAAAGTCGGCAAGATGACACGACAAGTACGAAAATATTCAGGTGGTATCTCCAGAAGCAGATAGATACAAACGGTAACAGTATTACCTATACTTACTCAAAAGATTTGGGTCAAATATACCCCTCATCAATCACCTATAGTGCTAATAATACTTCAACGTCGACACCCCCGTTTGCAATAAATTTTACTCTTGGCTTGCTGGCAACGTCCACGGCTACATCTTCGGCCGCAGGCTTTCCTGTAAAGACCAGATATCAGGTGAATCAAATCGACATACAAATAAATGGCTCAACAACGAAAAGTTACACGCTTGGATATGGTGCCGGTGATAACTCTGTTAGAACACTACTAAAGAATATAACTGAGATAGGAAAGAATGCTTCTACTACTCTTGCGCTTCCACCAACTACCTTCAACTACTCAACTTCTACGTCAGCCATGGCTACGAGTACGTGGAGTAATCCTGCCGGTAATTTTGTAGAAAATGGTACAGATAGAGGTATATCCATGGCAGATGTTAATGGAGATGGTCTTGCAGACCTGGTCCAATCGTATGAAAATCTAGGATATTCAGTCTCAAGGGGAGTGTATTTAAATACTGGTTCCGGATGGTCAACAAGTTATTCACCAACATTTAACCCGCCTTGTAATTTCATTGTCGAACCGCACTATACAGATGACGGAGGAGGAAGATTGGTGGACGTTAATGGAGATGGACTCCCAGATTTTATATGTACTAATAGTGTATTTATAAATACTGGTACGAATTGGATGGCAAGCTCCACTTGGGATACACCTGTTAGTATGAATTACCTTGATTCTGCCTTAGGTAAATATACAGATATGGGAGTTAGGTTTGGTGACATAAACGGGGATGGGTTAGTGGATTTGGTGTATTCAGACAGAAAGTTCGTTCCATCAAATTCCTCCTTTTTATATACCCAGCAAGTGTATTTAAATACTGGTTCCGGATGGGCTCGTAATTACTCATGGAACATCCCAATTGATCCAAATGGACTGCCGGTTATATTTACCAATGATACAGGAAGAGCGGGCGGCGGAGTTTTGGCGGATATAAATGGCGATGGTCTTGCTGATATCTTGCAAGGGATGGATGGAAATTATGGTGTTCAGAATCAGGCTTATATAAACAATGGACATGGATGGACCAATGATCCAACATGGATTCTCCCTGGCTCACTTCAAGCCCAACAGCCGGGAATGATAATTTCAGATCTCAATGGCGATGGCTTGCCTGATGTTTCTTCAGCCGTAGGATATTTACCGTACACCAATAATCCGGCAAGTTTCTCCTGGACTACTAATTTCTCATATCTTAATACAGGTTCCGGTTGGAAATATGACCCCTCAAGATTCATACCTCTTCCATACTTTATATCCAATCCGGATAGCTATGGGGATGTTGGTCCACGAACGGGAAATATAAGTGGCAATGGACTGAGTGATTTAATGGTTAGTAGTTTTATAAGTATTTATAATTACGGAGGAATTCAATTTGCATTGGGCGACGCGGCCGATCTCCTCAATCACGTGACAGAATCAGGTGGCAAACAAATTACCCCAACATATCAATCTACGAGTAAATTTCGAGATAGTAACAATAATCTCCTGAATCCAAAACTCGCATCATTCTTTCCCGCAGTACAAAAAATTCAGACATATGATGGCGTAGCTGCTACTTCAACAGAGTCGTATCAATACAAAGATGGAACCCTTTACTTTGGAAGCTCTACAGACAGACGTTCCGGCGGCTTCGGAAGCATTACAAAGACTGATGCAGTAGGAAATAAGAGTACTTCGTATTTCCACACTGGAAATGGTAGTGCTACGAGTACTGGTGAATATCTTGATACTCAATCAAAAATCGGAAAGGTATATCGTGTAGAAAACTATAATTCTGCAACAACACTTTTTAAAGTACTTATAACAAAATGGGATAATGTGATTCGTGGCTTAGCTAATTTTATATGGCCGATACGCACCACGTCCTATGATTACGACGGAGGCTCGACCCCTAAAGTAGTAGCAGAAGAATCCTCATACAGTACCACTACGGGAGATCTGTTACAGAAAATATCATGGGGTGAAGTTTCAGCTTTAGGAGACGATGGTTCTTTTACAGATATAGGCACCGACGAGCGCATTACAAATCTTAGCTACGCTGCGAGCACGACTCTACCTTTTAGTAAGGTATCTGAAAAAATAACACTTGATCAGAATAATGCCTTACTTGGTGATACTCGATACCTCTATGACGGACTCGGTCTTGGTTCAATCGCGAAAGGAAACATGACGGAACAAGATGACTTAAAGACAGCATCAAGTACGTTTATTCAATCAATACGAAAAGTCTATAATTCGTTCGGTCTTGTTACGCAAGAAATAAATCCTCGTTCCGCAACAACTACATATGTATATGATACATACAATCTGTATCCAGCAAAAGTAACTAACTCTTTTTCACAAAGCACGGCCTTTCTATATAACTATTACAACGGCCAGCCTACTAGAACGACTGATCCAAATGGATTTGTAAAAAAGAATACGTACGACCTCCTCAATCGTTTAATTGGAGTATTAAAGCCAGATCCTATTGCGACCTCTACCCTGTCTACGAGCACGGAATTTATATATACAGACACAGGAATGCCTCGACTTACACATCAAATAGATTATCTCAATGCAACTTCTAGTGTACATACATATCTTTATAAGGACGGTTATGGCAGGGAAGTAGAGTCACGAGCGCAAGCTGAAGGAACAAGTACCTATGCTGTAAAGGATTCGTACTATAACGGTGTCGGATTACTTTCCTCGCAATCTCTTCCTTATTTTGGATCTGGGACCTCGTATACAGGAGTCACGTTACCGCCCTCAACGTCTCTCTTAACAACATATGCTTATGACCCGTTACAACGTCCTCTTCGAATTACTAATTCCGTAGGTTCAACAATAAATTCATATAGTCCGTGGCATGTAACAACAATTGATCCAAATAATAATGTTAAAGATGCTTACAAAGATGCATACGGAAATCTATCGAGCATTATAGAGCATCCAGGTTCTCTCTCTGGGACAACTCAATACGTCTATAACGGTAATAATTATCTAACTAAAATCATTGATGCGGCTGGAAACGTACGTAACTTTAACTACGATCTCTTAGGTAGACGCTTACGAGCTGAGGATTTACATCCCACCGCGGATTCATCCTATGGTGCTTGGAATTCTGTGTACGATGATACGGGTAATCTGACACAGCAGACTGATCCTAAGAATCAAGTAATAAATTACACATATGATCTATTAAATCGTCCCCTTACTGAAGATTATTCTGGACTCACGGGAATTGAGACGACCTATGTCTATGATTCATGTGCATTTGGTATCGGTCACCTTTGCTCTGCAACTGTAGCAACTTCTACCGCCACAACATCATACGCTTATGATATTTCGGGAAACACCGTTCAAGAGAAGGAGGCTATAGGAGGAGTAAATTATTCTACTTTCAGGGCATTTGATCGTCTCGGAAATACCACAAGTATTACGTATCCTGATAATTCTCAGGTGCTTTATACCTATAACAACGCAGGATTACTTGAATCCATAAGTCAAAAGCCATCTGGTGCAAATACATATACAGGTATTGTTACCAATTTTAATTATTCTCCCACTAGTCAAATAGCCTACAAGCAATTTGGAAACGGAGTTACAACTACAAATACCTACGATGCAGCACATCTTTACCGGCTATCTCGCATACAGACAGTCTCTTCTTCAGGTTTCGGTACGTTAATGGTTACTCCTGCAATGTCTGCAACAACTACTGAAAGCCGATCACCAGCAACTACACAGACTGCAACATCGTCACTACTAAGCTTCAAAGATATAAACAAAAAGATAATCTTGGCATTCAACGATGATCCAACATATCAGCCTACTTTTTACCCAGCGGCCTCAGCAGACTCAACCACACCAGCAACTCAGCCTGACGTACCTAAAGTCGACGCATCTACTTCCATGCAAAGTAGTAAAGACAAAAAAGATGTGCCTGATGTCTCAGCTTCTACCACTGACGGTTCGATAGCGTCAACTACTACTGCAACAACTTCAAGCGCAGAACAAAGTCTCCCAAAGATTATTCCAACACTTAATCTGCCTGATGCAAGTACCATTTTGCTTGCCACTACTACTCAGTCAGGATTCACAGCGAGTACTACACAAAAGTTTCAACGCACTTTTGCCGATGAACTTAAGATGCTTCCAGATAATTCTCCCGAGCTAGCGTTGAAAGCTCCGCGGGTAAGTATTCTAGGCGAAATTTTACTTAAAGAAGGATTAATCAAATACGCGTACCGAACAAACATATCGGTCGATAATCTTCCAGCGAGTGATGGAACCCTCAAAGAAGCTCGTAAAGATGGAGTTATTCTAGGCAGTGAAGTTGTGGGAAAGCGAACTGCTACGACCAGAACATTCGCAACCAATAATCCACAAGTATTTGTTGCAGAGATAAATTCGGGTGAACCAAGCTACTACAAAGATACTGATGGCAGTTGGTGGCTTGCATCATATGCGGTCACAACCCCAACAGCATTTGATGCGCAAATGAAGCCCGCCCCAAAGAGTTTTATCGATGCATTGATTAGTTTCTTTGTACCACAGAGAGCCTTGGCAACGGGAGCAACATTTTATCCAGGCGCGGGCGAGGGAGCGTATGGTGCTGATGGAAATATGTACCTAGATAATTTTACTGACTGGTTTTCTGAATGGGATTATCCGGCTTCAAATAATTATGATTACTTAAGTACTCATGAAGGAGTTAACGCTAAATATGGTACAGGGTACGGACCAGACTTTTACGGGATTACCCGAGCACTTATAGGCTTTAATGCAACATCACTAGATAGCAGAGCCGTCATTTCAAGTGCAAGTATCAACCTCTATATCACGATTCATACTCAATCAGGTTCGGAGAATAGAGTATTTATAACTACGGCAGCTCCTTATCACGACGATCGTGTATATCTAAATGATTACGCGACCCTAGGAAATATTGCTGTGGGCTCGTCGTCTGGTACGTATATCACAAATGCATATAACCAAATTAACTTAACTCCTGCAGGAATAGCTCAAATTACAAATGCGGGAATATCTCATTTTGGTGTAAAGACGTATAACGATATGTATAATATCGCTCCCACAGCTTCAACTACCTACGACACAAACTGGGCTTCTGCAGAATCAGGTGTAAGTACCGCGCCACAACTTGTAATTACCTATTCGTTAGCTCCGGGTACGCCAAACACCCTTCTTACAGAGGGTCAGGCAAATCCAACAACTCTGGGAAATCACACCCCATCATTTTCTGCTCTGTTTAGTGATGCAGACGTAGGAGACTACGCAACAAATTACCAGCTTCAAATTTCTACATCCTCTACAATTTGGACAAATCCTTTCTGGGACAGTTCACAGCATGCAATAACAGCATCTACTACGAATGGTGCACGTTCGCCAGATATTATATACGGCGGTTCTCCCATGAGCGCGTCTACACCGTACTACTGGCGAATACGGTTTTGGGATTCATTCAATAGCCCAAGCGTTTGGAGTACAGAAACAGCATCATTCAGTATTGCGCCTTGGTACAACCCAAGCGCGCCAACAAATCTCTTAGTAAATGGAACCACGAGTCCAATGTCGCTATCAAGTACGACACCAACTTTCACTGCAACCTATAACAACACCATTGCTACAGATACTGCGTCGAGTTATGAAATCCAAGTAACAAATTCTGGAGCAGGATGGATTGCCCCCACGTGGGATTCTTTAAAGCAGACGTTGGCGAGTAGCACTCCGAGTGGGATACAAATACAGCCCGTTACCTATAGTGGTCAAACGTTGATTTCGGGAAGTGCCTACGACTGGCGTATCCGTTTTTGGAATAGCGAAGATTCCGTAGGAGCATGGAGTACAACCACTGCTACTTTTGGAATTGCTTCAGGGCTTGCGACAGCAGACCTGCAAGATATTTTCTACACATATGACAATAATGGAAACATTCTTCAGATAAATGATCTTTCTGGTACCACTGCCGGAAAGGTTGAACGATTTACATACGACAGTCTCAACAGACTCCTAAACGCATCCACCACTGCGGCCAGCACCTTACCATTCTCGCAATCGTACACATATGACCTTCTGGGTAACTTCACAAATAAGTCTGACGTAGGTAACTACACCTACGCTGGAACAGGGTATGCGAACCCACACGCACCTACCACTATTGGTGCCACAGCGTTAACGTACGACAACAATGGAAACCTAACTAACTACGGCACTACAACCTATCAGTGGGACTATAAGAATCGAATGACAGGTAGTGTAACGGGTAGCACTACGACCACTAATTTCTATGACTACCTCTCACAACGAATAAAGACGGTGATTGGAGGAGTCACCACCAGCAACCCAAACAATCTGTACAACATCAGCGGAACAACCACTACAGACCATATCTACGATACGCAAGGTAACCCTGTTGCTACGTACCAACTCTCTTCATCTACACAGACCTACACGTACCTCCATGCAGACAATCTGGGCTCAACGAATGTCACCAGCAATTCACTCGGGCACCTAAACGAAACCACAGACTACTATCCGTATGGAGCGTTACGAATTGATACTGGTTCGCCACTTGAGCAGCGTAAATACATAGGGCAGCAGTATGACGGAAGTACGGGACTCAATTATTTGAATGCACGGTATCAGGATCCTGCGAGAGGGCAGTTCTTGTCAGAGGACCCTACATTCCTCGCAATTGGCGATCCACAGAAATTGAAGAGTCTTGCCGGTATAGATCAGGCTACAGTCCTCTCAGATCCTCAGAGTCTAAACTCATATTCATACGCTCGAGACAATCCAATCACAAAATCAGATCCTACAGGGCTCTGGTATGGAGAATTACTCAGTGGCCAGCAGTCGTTCTCAAGTTTTGGGAATGAAATTAATAGCGCCGCAACTTATTTACCACAAGTAAATTCAACATGGGGAACGGCATTAAGTCATCCAATTGTCGCGGGAATGGGAGTGGGTGTATTGTCAGTACCAGTCGCTGAGGCCGGTATGAGTTCTGTTGCAGCAGTAACAACGACTAATCTAAGTGCAGGCACATCATTCCTTGCAGGAAGAGCTCTGCAAACAGCAGGTTATTCATACTTGACTTATGAAGCTCTTAGGAATATCCCTAACACTATTGACATAGTCTCTTCAGGGCTGAAGTCAAAAGATCCATATGTCAGGGCAAAAGCTGCTGTTACAGCTGCATATAATACAATTCCTGCACTCGCTGGTGAGAAAGTAGGAGGAATGACTGATGTTGTCAGTTTATTTACTGCAGAGGTTAACCTTATAAAAAATGTAGCAAATAGAACTCAGACTTCTAATAGTAAAGACTTCAAGAAAACTAATTCTAAATAGACTCATGAATACATTAATTAACGAATATATAGTTTCTGTTCCGGTATTTCTCTTAGGGATACTTCTGTTAATATTTGTAATTTATACAAACTGGATAGGCAATTATAATTTCATAGTTTGGTCAGCAGCTCGTTTCTTTAAAAAATCTTCCAATCCTAGTGAATCTGCAAAGAATTTATTAGCTCAAATAACACCTTATTTTCTTTGCGTAGGCATCATCTTTATATTTCTTGGCTATAATTGGCTTTTTCGCTAGATTATCTATTTCACCCTCATGACCTGTTGTCTCTAACCTAACGCAACTTACTCAACAACAGAAAAAAGATAAGAATTATAAATAATAAAACTATGTATATACCAGCCATCTTTGCTCTACTAGCGCTAGTCCTAATAGGATGGTTATTATCTGTCGATAAAAACAAAGACTTTAACAAAAGAGGGGTTGGATATTTCTCAAAGTTCGGTCTCAGTTCGATTGCCGCAGAAAGAGCCTTCTCTACATTCGAGGGGTTTATTCTTATATTTAGTCTAGTCTTTATTCTTGGAGCGTTTCTCTTTTATTTTTAGAGCAACCTTAAACAATGTCTATTAATTTATGAAGAGGATTTTAATAGGATTAGGAATAGCGTGTATAGTTCTAATTTTGGCTATCATTTCATTTTTCATCTATGCCAGCATTAAAGGAACTGCTTATGATAAAGAAAGTAAAGCGTGGGTAGATAACGAAGTGCCTAAGATTGTTTCAAACTGGAACTCAAATGAGCTTATTGATCACAGTAGTCCTGAGTTATTGGTAATAATGAACAAAGATCAAGCAAATGCTTTCATAGCTTCTGCACGCGATGGTCTTGGTTCAATGAAGAAATATAATGGCTCCACTGGTGAGTCAGGTATTCATATAAATAATGGAAAACAAACGATATCTGCCGAATATGTGGCCAAAGCTGATTTCGAGAAAGGTTCAGCTGATATTGATATAAGACTACTTAAAGAAGGTGGTATATGGAAAATACTATATTTCCATATACAACAGCCTAACTAAAGGGGTAATTTATAATATTTTACCGACTCTAAGTACTACTCATTTTATATAGGCCGCCTGTCTCTATTCGTTCATATTCGCTCAAAGTTATTTTAATCCGCCGCACACCCACGACTGCTCGCATTAATTGACCTGAGTAGGCGCATATATAGAGTAAGTGTCTTTCAGGCACAGTCTCTTTCATCTAAATTATAGTTAGCGCTGAGTATTATTCATAGTGAATCAGTATGAAAGCGCACGTATATATAGGAACTTCGGGCTGGCACTATCCTCATTGGGTGGGCACCTTTTATCCTAAAGAAATAACAGGGTACCGAGAACTTGAATACCATTCTAAGTTCTTTGATACCGTGGAAAATAATTCCTCCTTCTACCGCATCGCAGGAGAGGGAACATACAAGACGTGGTCACGAATGACTCCAGAGGGATACAAGTTTTCAATGAAACTCAATAAGGTCATCACTCACGTTCACAAACTAGAACTGAATGACGAAGTAAAAGAAAAAGTCCTCCACATACTTACGACCACCCAAGTTCTCAAAGAAAAGATGGGAGCGATGGTAATTCAGTTACCACCGAGTTTTCGGGTCGAGCTCAAAGTACTCGACCGCTTTCTTAAATATTTCACTTCGCAAATAGCGAAGCTTGAATATAAGTTTGATGTTGCGATTGAATTCAGAAATGCATATTGGTTTACCGAAGAAGTATATACAGTGCTAAAGAAATATAATGTAGCCTTGGTCGCTGCCCAGTCTTCCCGATACCCAGGAGTACGTGAGGTAACAGCTGATATCGCATACATTCGCCTTCACGGACCAGAAAAGCTATTTGCTTCGAAATATACAGAAGAACAAATGAAAGATTGGAGCAGCTATATAAAGTCTATCTCCTCGAAGACCAAAAGGGTTTACGTATATTTCAATAATGATTTCCACGGCTATGCCATTGAGAATGCGAAAGAGTTAAAGGAGTTTCTGTAGATTGACCTAACCGAGAGCAAATAGTACAATATGAGCAATGCCTTTTGGGGCTCCGCCTGCGGGCGGATTTGCTTTTAGCAAGCTTCCCGGCCTTATTTCAAGCTTTATTTACACACTCTTAAACACTTTTCGTCATGGAAATTCGTAACATCGCCATCATCGCCCACGTGGACCACGGCAAGACCACGCTGACCGACGCCATCATGAAGCAGACCGGCGCTGCTGCTGAAGGTGCATCCATGGACTCAAACGCTCTCGAACACGAGCGCGGTATTACCATTTACTCAAAGAACACCTCTATTGAGTACAAGGGAACAAAGATCAACATCGTTGACACTCCAGGCCACTCCGACTTCGGTTCTGAAGTTGAGCGCGTGCTTCGTTCAATCGACTCTGTTCTCCTCATTGTCGACGCACAGGAAGGTCCAATGCCACAGACACGCTTCGTGCTTAAGAAGTCACTTGAGCTTGGACTCAAGCCTATCGTTGTTTTGAATAAGATTGATAAGCCAGCAGCTGATCCTGATCGCGCTGAAGAACAGGTTCTTGAACTCTTCCTTGAACTCGGTGCTTCAGATGAACAGTCTGACTTCGTAACGGTATACGCTATCGGTCGCGAAGGTGTAGCAATGCGTAAGCTTGATGACGAGCGCAAAGATCTCACCCCACTTCTCGACGTCATCCTTGAGAACGTTCAGCCAACCTCAAGCGATGAAAGTTCAGCAATGCCGCTTAAGCTTCAGACGTTTAACCTTGCGTACGATAACTTCCTCGGACGTCTTGCTATTGGTCGCGTATACGAAGGTGTCGTAAAGGCTGGTCAAGCAGTCATCGTAAAGAAGCCAAACGGCGAATCTCGCAATGCAAAGATCACCAAGGTCTTTACCTTCAAAGGTATCGAGCGAACCGATGTTCCAGAAGCTGGCGCAGGTGACATCGTCATCATCGCAGGTATCAGCGACGCATACATCGGTGAGACCGTTACTACTGATGCTTCAGTTGAGCCGATGACCGCTATCGCAATCGATGAGCCAACAATCACCGTGAACTTCCTCGTGAACAACTCACCATTCGCTGGTCGCGAAGGTAAGTACGTAACGAGCCGTCAGCTCCGTGAATACCTCGAGAAGGAACTTGAAGTGAACGTTGGACTCAAAGTGGACTTTGTTTCACCAGACGCGTTCAAGGTTTCAGGACGTGGTGAACTCCACATTGCAATTCTCCTTGAGAACATGCGTCGTGAAGGATACGAAATGCAGGTGAGCCAGCCTCAGGTAATTATCCGTGAGGAAGAAGGTCAGAAGCTCGAACCTTACGAGGAAGTTACTATCGATACTCCTTCGGAATACCAGGGTTCAATTATCGAACGCCTCGGTACTCGTGCATTCGTTCTTCAGAACTTGGTACAGCACGACAACTCAGTGCGTCTTACGCTCGAAGGACCTACACGTGGTCTCCTCGGCTATCGCAACCAGTTCGTTGTGGACACCAAGGGTGAGGGAATCCTCTCGTCACGTGTTATCGGCTTCAAGCCATATGCTGGTGAAATCAAGAAGCGTCAGGTTGGTTCGATGATCTCAATGGCAACTGGAAAGGCTCTCGGCTACGCTCTTTGGAGCATGCAGGAGCGCGGTGTGCTCTATATCACTCCAGCTACGGAAGTGTATGAGGGTATGGTTGTCGGTAACACAAGTAAGGGTGAAGAAATGGTGGTGAACCCTACGAAGGGTAAGAACCAGAGTAACGTCCGTTCTTCAGGTATGGATGAGGCTATCAACCTTGTGCCTGCATACACACTCACCATCGAGCGCGGTCTTGAAGTCATGACTGACGACGAGTACCTCGAGATCACTCCAACGAACGTTCGTTTGCGTAAGCAAGGCCTTACGGAGAGTGATCGCTCTCGTGGGAAGCGCGGATAAGTAGACGTAAAAAGCTATTACTTGTAGAGTCGCCGTTCCGCATAGGAATGATGCACTTGGCGATTTCAACCGCCTCTACAAGTAATAGCTTTTTACCGTTCATACTTGCTTCAGCCTGTTTTATATATTCTAAGAGTAACTTAAGACGAATGTCTTAGGCATCACTACTTTAATTTTTCACCTATGCTTACGACTATTGCTATTGTCTTGCTCGTGCTTTGGGCTATAGGTCTCGTTACTTCCTACACCCTGGGAGGGCTCGTGCACCTTCTCCTTGTTATTGCCATCGTTCTTATTATCGTTCGTTTAGTTCAAGGTAAGAAAGTTATTTAGGTGCTGTATCTGTTGCAAGACTAAAGCCCCGCCATGGCGGGGCTTTAGTCTTGGTATACTGCCAGTATGAAATATTGGATTATGCGACTTTCGCACCCACTTCACGGCCTGGTGTATGCCCTAAGACATGACTCCGCTATACAGATTGATACTGCCCTTGGCGTAATCGGAATACCATTGGTGTACTTCTTATGTGGACCACTCACAAATCAAGAACTGTTACTACTCGTGTTCTGTTGGTTCTTCGTTGTTGTTACCGAACTACAAAACTCTTCTATTGAAATTGCACTCGACCAAGTACACCCAGAACATCATGCGGCAATTGGTCGCAGCAAGGACATGGCAGCGGGTGCGGTGGTATGGGCTGCAGTGTTTGGTTTCATATGCTTAGTGCTCGTATTGAGCGGAGCAGTTTAAATCTAATGTACTTTCTATGACTTCACCTATACTCGGCCTTCGCACAACAATCTATAAAGTTTCTGATTTGGATAAAGCCAAAGAATGGTACTCAAAAGTATTCCAAGCAACACCGTATTTCGATGAACCGTATTATGTGGGTTTCAATATCGGTGGATACGAACTTGGTCTGCAAGCTGAAGAAACTCTGAAAGGTGAGAACGTAGCGACGTTCTGGGGTGTCGAAGATATCCAGGCGCAATATGAACATTTCCTCGCCTGCGGTGCAGTTGCCGTCGAACCACCTATGAGTGTTGGCGATGAGATCATGGTCGCAACCCTCAAGGATCCATTTGATAACCTGCTGGGCCTTATTTACAACCCTAACTTTAAGGTGGGGTAGGGCAATTGACGAAGGTGTAGGAAGGAGTATTCTAACGGCAGCCGTTAAAGAGGACGGCAATGGAAGAAGGAAGTCAACGATGGGTTATGATCAGCGCGAAACGGCCGTTGCAAAAGCACGGACAAATACGATCTTTCTTATTGTCATGGTCGCCGTCGCCTTGGTCGCCGTCGCCGTCGCGGCCAATATCTGGGGCTTGCCGGCACCGGTCGCCAAGTTCTTTCACCTCAGCTGAAGCGCGGCAATCGCCCGCCAACACGGCCTCCGTAGCAATACGGGGGTCGTTCGCATTTGACCGGCACCCATTTGCATTTTATAGAGAAATCTGTCATACTATCCCTACAACCGTTCTCCAAGTTTTTATTGCGCACAGCGCTCTACCGGGACCACAGACCTTACAAGGTCCACCCAAGAAACTCATGAGACCGCTTGGGTCTGGATTTAACGCCAGAATTTATTCTGTCCGGTATTGGCGCACACATACGCTTTCTTTGCTATGGCGCTCTTGTGCTGGATTTCACAAACAACAAATGGCTACAACATATATTCGCCGTACCGACGGCCGCCGCGCACCGCAAGGATCGCGCAGCAATTTCGGTGGTTCTTCAAGTAACGGAGGTGGTTCTCGCGGAGGCGGAGACCGCGGACGCTCATATGACAACAACAGTCGCGGAGGCAGCAGCTTCGGTGGCGGACGCTCTCGTGGAAACGGAGGCGGTTCTCGCTCTGGAGGAGGGAAGCGTGGACACCAGGAAATGGATGTCGACCTCTCAAAGCTTATTAACAAGGCAAAGCCTCAAGAAGATGTCGTGGCATACGTGCCCGACGTAGCATTCGCTGATTTCCCAATCGACGACCAGCTCAAGCAGAACATCATCTCAAAGGGATACCTACATCCAACACCAATTCAGGACAAGGCAATTCCTTTCGTCCTTAACGGCGAGGATATCGTTGGTATGGCGAACACCGGAACCGGCAAGACTGCTGCATTCCTTATTCCCCTTATCGACAAGGTTCTCAAGAACCGTGCTGAACGTGTGCTCATTATGGTTCCGACCCGTGAGCTTGCTATTCAGATCGAGGAAGAGTTCTACGGATTCGCTAAGCGTCTCCAGATTAACGCCGTTACCTGTGTAGGTGGCGCGGGAATCGAACCCCAGATGCGCGGACTTCGACGTAACCCTAACTTCGTCATTGGTACCCCAGGACGTCTTAAGGATCTTATGGAGCGTCGTACTCTCTCACTCGGAGGCTTCAACACGGTTGTTCTCGACGAGGCTGATCGCATGCTCGACATGGGATTCATTAATGACATGCGCGAGATCATGAGCACTATGCCGACCCCTCGCCATACGCTCTTCTTCACCGCTACGCTTTCACGCGATATCGAAGCACTCATTGGAGGATTCTTGCACAACCCTGCACGTGTATCAGTGAAGACTCGCGACACGGCGCAGACTATCGACCAGGACGTGGTTCGTGTGCGTTCACAGGATAAGCTTGCGAAGCTCCTAGATTTGCTTTCGGACGCTAAAGAGTTCGATAAGGTTCTCGTATTCGGTCGCACCAAGCATGGTGTTGAGCGTCTTACGAACGATCTTAATCGCGCGGGCATTCCTTCTGAGAGTATTCACGGAGACAAGACTCAGGGACGCCGCCAGAAGGCTCTCGGTCTCTTCAAGCAGAATCATGTTCGCGTACTCGTAGCGACTGACGTTGCTGCACGCGGACTTGATATCTCAGGTGTATCGCACGTCATCAACTTTGACTTGCCTGCAACCTACGAAGACTACACGCACCGCATCGGTCGTACTGGCCGCGCTGGTAAGACAGGTAAGGCACTTACGTTTATCGCGGAGTAATCCAAGGTACGTGAGTAAGCAAAACACCCAGGACGTAGTCCTGGGTGTTTTGCTTGTTTTCTAATATCCTCCTATCAATTAGATTTTCGCTTTGATTACGTAATGTTATCAACACTATTGCGTTGACCAAATTCAACAATCATTATCAACTATAAATAGTGCTGATGATTTGAATGGGCAGGGTAGTTGGAAAGGTGGCTAGAGATCTTTCTACTACGCACTTTTAGTCTTATCCTTGTTAGTCTTTCGAACCTACCACTATTCTTATGAAGAGAATATTTTATATATTTTTTCTTTTAAGCACTACCTGCTTTGCTCCTCTTTCTCTAGTTTATGCTAGTGGATTAGTTGATTCTGAAATACTTCCACCATATAACGCATATAGTTCTGCGCCGATTATTGCTCCTATTGATTTTTACTTTAGTAGTGGTCAGTGTTATACCGACATAAACCCTATTAAAAGTTCTTTGCGGGAGAATCTTCAATGGCCTGACGCCTCAAATCATATGATTGCTGACGATGCTTGGGCTACTTTTTTAAATATTCATGATATCTGCGATTATTCTGTAAGTTATCCGAAAGGTCATGCTTTTATGTATGAGGGTGTTGATACCTCTCATGGAGATGGAATTTATACTTGGTTTTGGACTGACAATACACACAGTACTCCTGCGGGATCAGCAGTACAGATTGCATATAAGGTAACCTCTGGCGTAGCTAGTTCTCTTCTCCTAGCAGATTACAGCCTACCGATAGATCTATCCGATTTTAGCACTACGACTTCTTTATTTGACCATGACGCTACTTCTTCACAAATGACCAGATATGATGGAACAGTTTTCTACGGCAATGATGCAGATATAGGCGCAGGTCATTGTGTGGATGCACAAGGATGTTACGACGGACACCATGGAATTGATTTCGGAACAAATGCTGAGGGTAAGAATATACTGGCAGCTGCAAGCGGTACTGTAGAAACTTTAGGATGGGAAAATCCTAGCAATCACAATCAAGGTTATGGATACCGTATGCGTATTTATCACCCTCAATTTGATCAATCTACCATCTATGCACATGCTACCACCACATCATCATTCTTTTCTGTGAATGACACCGTTAATAGAGGAGACACTATTCTCTTAAGCGGAGCAACAGGTAGCGTAAGCGGGCCTACTGGCCAGCACCTACACTTTGGAGTGACTCTGGGCGATACAGGTGACGCAAGTCAATCAATTGATCCATTTGGATGGAGTGCTACAACTACAGATCCTAGAACTAATAATAAGGGATATTTATGGAGAACCAACCCACCTTCCTTATGAAAACTTTAACTATAAATAAAAAGATTAATCTCGGCACGGTATTCAGTGTTTTGAGTCTTTTCTTCATAATCTCAGGAATTGCTTTTGCTGAGCAGAAAATTGGCCTCAGCCCTTTTGATAGCAAGGATATCTATACTTCTCCAGATGGAAGATATCAGGCAATTACAATTCAAAAGAATGAAGAAGTTGTTCAGACGTATATTCTCGATGAGAATGGACGAACTATTATAAAACCTCACACGGGTAGTTTCGTGTCATGGTCGCCAGATAGTTCTAAAGTAATATTATTCCTATCAGAAACTCAAAGCCCAAAAGGCAGAGAATTATACATTCTGGATACTGACGGCTCTTATAAAAATTCTGGCTTACCCGTTGGTACAATAAGCGCTTATTATTCCAGTTCTAATTCAGATATAGTCTATTCACTAACCAGGAAAGGAACTGATAATTCAGACATATATGTTAGAAGTCCAGAAGGAGAAGACTCGTTAATCATGGAAGGAGGTCAAAATATATTGACTTGGTTAAGATGGTCACCTCATGGAGATAAGATACTGTTTATGCAATCTGATTTACTACTTAGGCCAGGCAATCAATATCTCTGGATAATGGATTCTGACGGAAGTAATAAGGAAAAGATTACGCCAATTGATTGGGATTACCCTGCTGCATGGTCGCCAGATGGTATGAGTATAGCTTTCGCAAACGCTGGCGATATCTGGGAATATAGTATTCAAGATAAGACTCTTAAACGCCTTACTAATCAAGATGGCTATCAATTAGCTATGCACCCTGAGTATTCACTTGATGGAGAGACTATTACTTATATAGCAAAATCTAGATATACTGAGAATATATTAAGTCTCGAGAGTTCTAACTCAAATGCTATTAAAGATTCAGCTTCCGACCTAAACAACTCTGGTAATGAAATAGCAAGTTCAACTTCAGAAAATAAAGTTACTAACTCAGCAACGACAGCAAGTTCAGTTACTGAAGATCAGCTTATCAACTTATAATCATTCTTATGAATAAGAAAAAAATATTGCTACCTATATTACTCCTACTGATCATTATAGTTGGTCTGGTAATTGCAATGAATAGGAATAATACAATAACTACGCCTCATACAAATGAGACCAAAGATTCTGTCAGTTCTTCAAGTTCATCAACGTCATATATTCCAGCTCCTATTGATCGATCAAAACTTCTTAGCGGTACATTTACCGAGAATCGATCTCCAGATGGTAAGTTCATCTCTCATACCTTTGATAATGAACAAGGTGATTCTGGGGTATACCTTACTACCAGCAGCGGTACTGATGTTAGTGCGACGTACTGTGGCTACTTTAAAGAATGGTCACCTGATAGCAAAAAAATAACTGTATTTGTACCTGAAGAATGCGGTAAGAGTGTAGCAGAGAATGAGACCTTTGAGCTACATGTTGATGGCAATGTAACTAGATAGATTTGTTCGAATATCGCCCGAGACTGTTATATCTAGATGACCTGGCGAGGCGTGAGTCCCTGGCGCCATGTAGCAGGGGCTGCGTGTCAGGTGCTCATGCCGATGCGAAGTGCTGTGGATTAACCTCCCGTTCACCCTGAACACGCTATACTTACTAAGTCCCGAGCCATGAACGAATTCCTAAAAATGGATATCTTCTTCGCAGTAACGACGATCATTGTAGTGATCGTCGGGATACTTGTGTGTGTTGTCTTGGTCTACGTTGCTCGTTTCCTCAACACTGCCAATCGTATTGCGATTGAAGTGGAAGAGGAAACCGGCGCAATACGTGCGGACCTTGGTGACATGCGCGATGATATCAAGCGAGGGCTCCGGTTTGTACCTTTGTTCACGTTCTTCAAAAAGACGGCCAAGCGCCTCTCCTCAACGAAGAAAAAGAGTAAATCTAAATCTTAATAACTCATTACATTTTTATGGCATCATCAAAAGGAAAGAAAGGTCAGAGTACTGCGACAACCGTAATGGAAGTGGGTGCTGGAGTTCTCGCTGCAGCAGCTGCAGCAGGTGCTGGTTACTACTTCTATGGCGATAAGAACGCAAAGAAGCATCGCGCTTCAGCAAGCAAGTGGGCAAAGGATATGAAGAACGATGTAGTAAAGGAAGCAAAGAAAGTTAAGAAGCTTGATCAGAAGGCTATTGCTACCATCGTTGATCGTGCTTCTGCTGCGTACAGTACCGTTCGCTCTATTGATAAGAAGAATCTTGCTTCTGCAGCAACTGAGCTTAAGAAGAACTGGAAGGAAGTACAACGTGAAATTGCTTCAGCTGGCAAGTCAGCAACAAAGAGCGTAAAGAAGACTGTTGCTTCTGCAAAGAAAAGCGTAAAGAAGGTGGTGAAGAAGGCTGCACCAAAAAAGGCTGTTAAAAAAGCTGGTAAGAAATCTACAAAGAAAGGCAAGAAATAAGTAATTAAGATAGGAACGTACTCATGGAAACAACAAACGACACCAAGGCTTTTCTCGATCGCTACCTCACGCCCATCGCGTTGATTGTGGCAGCGGTTATCATCGCCTTCGCCTTTATTTATGGACGCGGTATGGGAGGCGCAACTGCACCTACCGACACAACCAAAGCTCCTGCTGCTGATATCTCTAAGATAACGACTGAAGGAGAGCCATTCATTGGAGACGCACATGCGCCTGTCACGATGGCGCTCTTCTATGACTACCAGTGCCCATTCTGTAAGCAGTTTGAGCAGGTAGTATCGCCACAACTATTCACTAATTACGTTAAAACTGGAAAGTTGAAGATTGTTATCAAGGACTTCCAGTTCTTGGGCAATGACTCACTTGATGCTGCGGTCTTTGGACGCGCACTTTGGGAGTCACAGCCAGACAAGTTCTACGAATGGTACGTAGCTATGTTTAATGCACAGGATGAGGAAGGGGATAAGGGCTTTGGTAAGATGTCGACTATCGATGCGCTTGCAAAGACTATTCCTGGACTCGATGTTGCAAAAGTTGATGCACTCGTAAAGAGTAAGGGCAGTGACTATATTAAGCTCATTGACGCAAGCCGCGCCGAAGGTGCGGCGCAGGGTATCAATGGTACGCCAAGTATCATTGTTGGAAAGTCGCTCTTCACCGGTATGTCTCCTGATCAGTTCTACGCAGGAATCTCTGGAGAGATAAACAAAGAACTTAAGTAGTGAGAATGCTTGTTCGCAACAAAAGGCCTGTTCCCAAGGGAACAGGCCTTTTGGCTTGGTATGATAGGCAAATGTCTAAAGTACTACATTCCAAATCGCCATGGCTCGCTGTCTCAATTCTTTCCGGCTTCGTCTTTGCGAAGATGCTTATATTCGCACGATATTCTCCCGATATTCTCGAAGACGTTGATAGCATTGTTAGTCCTCACATAATCTGGTTGCAGTCTTTTGGTACAACTGAAATCTTCTTGGCAATTACGACGTTAGGAAGCGTGCTTGGTGTCGCTATCCTAGCACTTGGCGCGGCATTCTTTTTACGTACCAGCCGTGCAAGCATTGTCCGGCTCGTAGTACTTCTCGCAGGTGCAGGACTCTCGGTCGACGCTGCCAAACTCTTTGTGGCACGGGCACGCCCTGAAGTACTCACCTGGCTCACCCCGGAGTCTTCTTTCTCATTTCCCAGCGGTCACTCAACACTCTCAATGGCATTCTATGGGTTCATAGCAGTTTCTCTGTATCGTCGAGCAAACTCAACGCTTGCAAAGACGCTTTCAGTTCTTATACCTGGTCTTCTAATATTTATGATCGGCTTTAGCCGCATGGTATTGAACTACCACTACTTCACCGACGTTATAGCAGGATTCCTGCTTGGCCTCTTCTGGCTGTCGGTGGTATTCATGCTCCCACGTTCAGTTATTAATTTTGGGAAATAGACGTTCCTTACGACACCTTCTTTGTATCATCAGGAGCGTATATTGAGAGAAGACTTACGAGCAAGCTCACAGTAAGGGGGCCAAGGAAGACTCCTGCGGGGCCATAGAAGACGAGACCACCAAGTACGGAGAGAAGAATGATAAGCGGGTGAATGCTCATACGATTCCCAATTATCTTTGGATTGAGGAAGTTGTCTACGAGGCCAATAGCGAACATACTCCAAAGCAACAATCCAATTGCCGGCAATGTGTGCCCGACGATAAAGAGGTACGCAATACTCGGAATAAGTACGAGTGACGTGCCGATTCCAGGAACGAATGCAGCAAAGCCTGTTATGGTGCCCCACAGAATGCTGTTAGGAAGACCGAAGACCGTAAAGCCGATACACGCAAGAATACCTTGAATAACCCCAACGAAGAGACTACCTTTAACAACTGAGTTAACGGTGAGAGCAAGCTTGGAAAGGATAGCGTCTGTTTCTTCATCGGTAAGAGGTGAAAGACGTAGAACCGCTTCGTGGGTTTTCACATTCTCCTTAAGGAAGAAGAAGAGCGCTAGGAAGAATATGAAGAACTTCAATAGTACGTCGAGAACCTGAGTGAACGCTCCTGCTGCATTTGCAAGCACGAGACTAAAGATTTGGCTTGAATACCCTCGAATATCTTCGGGAAGAGCACGTGCGCGGGCGGCTGCGCTGGGAGCAATAGGGTCGAGATGTTGCGCAGCAGAATCTGCCAAGTGTTGAAGGTGTACCAATGCTCCAGGCCCAGAAACCGAAGAATAGACACTCTTCGTTTGTGAAAAGAGTTCGAAGCCAATAAAGCTGAGGGGTACGAGTATGCAGATAACACCAACAACGAGAGCAAGTATGGCAGCGCTCCCACGCCACTTCGGCATCATTCGTAAGATGCGTCTATAGACTGGTCGCAATATGACAGCAAAAACGGCAGCCAATGATAGGGCGATAAGGAACGGCTTGAAAATCCAGTAGGTAACAACGAGCACGAGTAAGATAATGGCGGTAAGAAAATACGGCCTGACAGATGAGTGATTCATATGCCTAGCATACCGCGTATTGCTTACGTCTGGGACTACTGTCCACGGCATCAATATAGGTGATATCCACAGGGGTACTACATTCTCTAAACCTTCATGAAGCGAGGAGTATACTTACATCTGATAGGGCACCAGCCTTTATCAGCTACTTATCACAACTACTTACTATGGCTAAAAAGCTTGCAGTTCTGTTCGGTATCGTTTTTGTTCTCGTCGGTGTTCTCGGCTTCATTCCGAACCCGCTTGTCGGTTCGACAGCACTCTTTGTTACGGATACGCTCCATAATATTGTGCACTTGCTCATTGGTGTCGTTCTTCTCATCGTAGCAATGTCAGCACCAGAGAAGTCTGCGCTTTGGCTCAAAGTCTTTGGTGTTATCTACTTGCTCCTTGCGGTGCTCGGATTCATCTTGGTTCCTTCAGGCGGCGCATTGCTTAGCCTCGTTATGATGAACACAGCTGACCACTGGCTCCATGTTGTGCTCGGTGTCGTTCTCCTTATCGGTGGAATTATTTCCAGCAAGCCTTCTATGACGACTGCTTCTGGAATGCCGATGTAAGTACGGTTCTCACGTTTGCAAAAGGCGCAGCGAAAGCTGCGCCTTTTGCTTTATACGTATAGAAAAGAAAAACCGGACGCAAGCATCCGGTTGTAAGAGAAGGTTTAGGGAAGGGCTGACAAGGGAAGAGTTGTCGGCGCTTGAGGATAGATGAGTGGTGGTAGTGATGAAAGTGCAGATGCGCTTCCAGCAGTACCAGCAATTTGCGACATAGTATCTGCGGAGACGCGAGCGCCATGCAGAAACGATATAGCAGTTTGCTCACCTTCGGAAAGGACGGAGGGGATCATGATGCGGAGGATTATAAGTAATACTCCAAACCCGATCGCGCGAAAGATAGGCATACGGTTAGAGATTAAGAATAATAAGTCGTGTGAACTTGCTCACGACGACGAGACAATTCCTTGGTCTCTAAAGTGCTGCGCTACTTCCTCCACCCATTACAACTGCACCAGTCTCAAAAAGGTTTCACTACGTAGCTGGCTTCTCGTCCTTCTCAAAATCAAGACAAATGGAGTTGATGCAGTATCGTTTTCCACCTTTGTCTGCAGGGCCATCGTCAAAAACATGGCCGAGGTGGCTGCCACAGTTCTTGCAGAAGACTTCGGTACGGTGCATGCCATGAGCGTCGTCGCTACGAAGTCCTACGTTCTCTGCAACAGCAGGATCAGTAAATGACGGCCAACCACTCTTCGAGTCGAACTTAGCGTCTGAACTAAAGAGCGCCACGCCGCATACTTTGCAGTGGTACATGCCATCGTCATGGTTATTGACGTATTCGCCCTTGAAGGGAGCTTCTGTGCCTCCTTCACGCAGAACCTGATATTCCTCTGGGGTAAGGGTCGACTTGAGTTCTTCTTCGTTTATTTCCATATAGGATAAGTATATTCCTATCACGTACTTTCGCACAGCGAAATTGTGTTATAGACAGGCGTTCATGAAGGGGTAGAATACTGGTATATGAGCCGAACGGCCTTACTAACTCTTATTCTCGTGCTAGCGTTCCTCGGACTCGCTGATGCCACCTATCTGGCTCACAGCGCGCTCACTGGATCAGCGCTCTCGTGCGGTATCGACTCAGTGCTCGATGGCTGCAATGTTGTAGCGCAAAGTGCTCATTCGCGTGTTCTTGGTATTCCTCTTGCCGTGTATGGCGTAGTGTTCTATGCATTCTTATTCATGCTCTCAGGACTTTTGCTGATCATTTCAAAGCGACACTTTTATCATGCACTTTTTGTCGTTGCCATTCTCGGTTTTCTCTCCTCGGTCTACTTCATTGGATTGCAGATCTTTGTGATTAAAGCTTTGTGCATTTATTGTCTCGGTTCATTTGTGATCTCACTCCTTATTTTTGTATGTGCGCTCATACTCTATCGTCGGTATATGCCACATCGCATTGCAGTAGTCGCATAAGCTATGAAGCGCATTACTTTCTTTCTCCCCCTAGCACTTCTGCTCATGAGCGGGGTAGTTCCCGTTAGTGTTCTCGCTCAAGAAAAATCTCTAGACACAGCAACTACTGATGTTGCCACTACTACGCATAAATCATCACCTAATACATACGTTGCTGATACGCAGGTAACTATTACCGCTCCCGTAACAGGAGACCTCACTGCATTTGGCGGAGTAATCGATATATACGCACCTATAGCTGGTGACGTGCTTTCAACAGGTGGAACGGTGCTCGTGGAGAAGCCTGTTGGTAGTAATGTTCGTGCATTTGGTGGACGCGTAACAGTGAGTGGAGATGCTGGAGGAGATATCGCTGTTGCAGGTGGGTCAGTTATTGTCTCTGGTCACTCAGCAAACCTTTTTGCGCTCGCTGGAACGGTTGAGGCTTCAGGCGGCTCTACCGGTGACGTAACTATCTATGGCGCAAACGTAACTCTTTCTGGTACGTATGGGGGAAACGTTACTGTTGTTGCGTCTAATAGATTCATTTTAGGAAGTGACACGCACATTATAGGGAATCTTCATTACAACGCACCACAGCAGGTGACTATACCCGCAGATAGCACAATTACTGGTACCATCATGTATACCGGCTCATATGCGTATGTGCCAACAAATGAAGAGGCACAGCGCTATGCGCTTGCCGGCGCAGGTATCTTCTTTATTGTTCGCGTGCTCGCAACCATCATTGTGGCAGGACTTCTCGTTGGTCTTTTCCCACTATTTGCAGATGCTGTAATTGATTTCGTGCTTCCCATAGAACCACGTAAACTTGTTCTCACTGGGTTGCTCGGCTTCGGACTCTTCGTTGCAACACCGATATTCATATTGCTTCTCTTTATATCATTCGTTGGTAGTGGTCTCGCACTCTTACTGAGCGCTCTCTACGCGCTCTTGGCACTACTCGGATATGTATTTGCGGGCATACTTGTAGGGGCAGTACTACGTGTGTTTGTGCTCTACCGACTGCGAGGCATTCATGTCTTTACCTGGCGTGACGCCGTTATAGGTACGCTTGTGCTCTATGCGATAAGCCTCATACCGATGATTGGTCTTATTATTTCATTACTACTAACCGCTATTGCCGCTGGAAGTATCGCTGCTCTTGCGTATATGTTTGCTTTCCAGACTCACCGGTTTGATATAGACAGGTACTCATAATTCATACACTTATGGAATCTACACCAACAAAACTACCTTCAGTCGGATCGCTAGCACCTTCTTTTGAATTACAAGATCAAGAGGGAATCATGCATGCGCTTGAAAAATATCGCGGCAAGTACGTTCTCATGTATTTCTATCCAAAAGACGACACTCCTGGTTGCACTAAAGAAGCGTGTGCCATTCGCGATGCATTTCCTGACTTCACGGGTGCGAGCGCTGTCGTTCTTGGTATTTCGCCAGACACGGTAAAGAGTCACGCAAAGTTTGTACAGAAATACAATCTCCCATTTACACTGTTAGCAGACGAAGGTCATAAGGTTGCTTCAGTATATGGCGTATGGGGAAAGAAGAAGTTTATGGGTCGCGAATACGATGGTGTATCCCGTACGTCGTTCTTGATAGCTCCGGATGGCACTATTGCGAAAGTATATGAAGGTGTGAAGCCTGAAGTGCATGCAGCAGAGGTCCTCGCTGACTTGAAAGAATTGGCATGACCGTAACGGGCGCACTCCCAGTACTAAGTTCACACGAAGAGAGAAAAGCTCGGGCGCGCAAAATAGTTGCGTATTTGAAAAAGGAATACTCTGTTCCAAAAACTGAGTTGAAATACAAAACACAGTTCCAACTTTTGGCTGCAGTCATGATGTCTGCTCAGTGCACCGACAAAAAGGTTAATCAATTGACCGAAACACTCTATAAGAAATACCAAACGGTTGACGACTTTGCCGAAGCGGATTGGGAAACTCTCTCAGAAGAAACAAAGGGTATTACGTATTACCGAACAAAGTCTAAGCATATGATCGCAACTGCGAAAATGATACGCGACGAATTTGGCGGAAAGGTACCGCAAACAGAGGAAGAACTTGTGCGTCTGCCAGGCATTGCGTATAAGTCAGCGCACGTAATTATGGGTGAGCTTTTTAGTACATGGGAAGGAATCCCAACTGACACTCATGTGAGGCGTTTTGCACTTCGCTTTGATCTCACTGAAAAGACAGTACTCACGAAGATTTCCAAAGACCTTGAGAATCTTATCCTGAAAGCAGATTGGAAGTATGTAAACAACGGTCTGGTGCTGTATGGACGCTATGTCTGCCCAGCGCGCCCACATGATTGCAGTGAGCATCCACTAACCAAGATATGGCCTCCAGCGGCATTTCGTTGGCCAAAAGCAAAATAAAACCGGACGTCTAAGACGTCCGGGAGAGCTAGCTAGTAGCTCAGTGAGTGAAGGCCAAGTCGGCCGGATGACCTTTCCCTCCACAAGTCTTTTTGGTCGGTGCCAGGGACTTCGCGATTGATATCAACTCGAGCGCAGGAAATCCCCATTCTGATTGTAATCCCTTGGCGGGATCTGTGGGATCAACTGAAAGTTCCCGATACCACCCTAACGCAAATGCGAGAGGGAGGCCGTTTGGTTCGTGTGATCCAAAACCAAACCTCAATTCCGATCCCGCGGCCGCGAGAGTATGGATGTGGCCCAGCCGATCTCCGAACATGGCGACATGCAATTCGTGCACTATCGTGCGCAAACATTCTGCCGTCGCAGGAAGCTCCAATACCGTACCTGGCGTTGGTGGTGTCCAGAGAATGTCCAAGAAATCTTCTCCCGAAGAAATCCCGCAAAAAGCCTTATGGATGGCCTTATATGCCGTGCGATATGCCTTGTGCGTTATGTGCTCCCAAATACACGTCGTCCAATAGAGGTTGGCGAACAACCGGTATTGGTCGTCGTCGAATGAATTGCCTTCATCGTTGATCAGCCAGTCTGCTATAGGCCACAATTCTTGGCTGCTGGAGCCATAGACGTGTGGCAAATAGAGTAAGAGTTCTGTCTGGTACTGAGAATTGGCAATACGCTCGAGAACGCCTGCAACGGAGATTCTGCGCGCGATTCGCATGACTACCACTTTCAGTAGCGGAAGGTCGCTAATGCGCGACAGTCCTTCTGCGTCGTCGGTTGCGATGTCTACCATCGCCGTGAATCCACAAGGATCAGCTATTATTGTCACAATCTTCTCCCAAGTTTTATCTTATAGGCGTGAATACACCCACCAACAGACATTACAACAAATTGAGAATTTATCAATATGGTTGGCATTGCGGTACGATATACGCATATGGATGGAAAGCGACCCGTTGCAGTCTTTGATATTGATGGAACGGTCTTTCGTTCGTCGCTCCTTATTGAGCTTGTGGAC
This sequence comes from Minisyncoccota bacterium, assembly GCA_039927695.1. Taxonomy (GTDB): domain Bacteria; phylum Patescibacteriota; class Minisyncoccia; order Phycocordibacterales; family Phycocordibacteraceae; genus C7867-001. Next base: position 36,660 of record JBDSUM010000020.1, on the reverse strand, counting down.
CGCATGATTCTGCGAGGTGTTATCCCTGAAGAAGCACGCACGGCATATGAGAAAGCGCAGCAAGACTGGATGGATAGGAACGGTGACTACGAGCCGTATATTCAAAAGGTAGTCGCTTCATTTGCAAAATATATAAAGGGATTGCCGTACGGGGAAGTTGCAGACATAGCTGGTGAGATAATTGAAGAGAAACATAATCGCACGTATCGGTACACTCGCGATCTTATTAAAGAATTACGACAGAAAGGGTACTTCCTTCTTGCTGTTTCTCGCTCACCGAAATTCATTGTCGATGGTTTCGCGTATGAACTTGGGTTTCATAAGTCATATGGAACGTTCTATTCCACTGGTGCATCGGGACGTTTTACCGGAGAGATTGAAGACGAACACATCATCATGAATAAGTCGGCAACACTTATGCGGGCTATCGAGAAAGAGAATCTAACACTCACTGGTTCGATTGGGGTTGGAGATACAGAAAGCGACATCTCAATGCTCGATCTTGTAGAAGAACCAATTGCCTTTAATCCGAATCGCGCGCTGTATCGTCATGCGCAGCAGCATGGTTGGAAAACAATCGTTGAGCGAAAGGACGTTATTTATGAAATTTAGATAAGTGTATTGCGATGACCATACCGCAGTTTAGAAAAATTGTTTGGAAGCACTATGAGGAGCAGGGCAGGCACTCGCTCCCTTGGCGCAAAACAAAAGATCCGTACAGAATTCTTGTTTCCGAAGTCATGTTGCAACAAACGCAGGTTGATAGAGTTCTGCCATATTATCGTGCGTGGTTTACGGCATATCCAACAATAAAGAAACTCGCAGAAGCACCATTAAAGGATGTGCTCACACACTGGCAAGGTATGGGATACAACCGTAGAGCGAAAATGCTCCATGAGGCAGCTAAGGTAGTTGTTCGTGATTGCCGTGGCAAAATGCCTGCCTCCGTTCAGGAGCTAGAAAAACTTCCAGGTGTTGGTAACTACACTGCACGGGCGATAGCTGCGTTTGCCCATAACCAAGACGTTGTATTTATCGAAACAAATATTCGCACCGTAGTAACGCATCATTTCTTTACAGATAGTGAGGTTGTTTCTGACGCAGAGATATTCGAGGTAATAGAGCGGGCGCTGCCTAAAGGCAGCGCCCGCGAATGGTACGCAGCGCTCATGGACTACGGCGCATTTCTTAAACGCTCAGGTATACGAATTAATGCCAAGAGTAAGAGTTACACAAAGCAGTCAGTCTTTGCAGGTTCTGGTCGTGAAGTACGGGGCGCTATCGTGCGAGAGCTCACTACTAGACCTGCAACGAAGCAACAACTAGTAAAGCTTTTTGGTACGGAGCGAGAGCCACAAATAATCACCCAGATACAAAAGCTTTTAAACGAAGGAATCATTGAAAAACTAGGGCGCTCCTATCGTCTTCCCATGTAACGCTTCATCCGTCGCATATTTAGAATTTGCTACAATGCCTGACTATGCGAAGCAGGCCGCCAGACCAATATCCACTTTTTGATCTCGAGACTTCGTATCCGAATGGCTTTGAGTATCATCCAGAATTCCTAACAGCCGATGAAGAGAATGCGCTCGTCGCTGCTATTGAAAAGCTTGAACTGAGGCAGGCGCCATTTCGAGAATACATGGCGAACAGACGCATTATTAGCTTTGGTTGGGGATATGACGATCGCACGAAAAGTCTCGTACCGGGTGATCCACTTCCCGAATTCCTATCACCGCTTACCCAAAAGCTTGGTAACTTTATTGATTTACCGGCAGATCATATCGTCGAGGCATTGGTCACTGAATATCAACCTGGTACAGGTGTAGGGTGGCATCGTGACAATGAATCATTCGAAAAGATACTTGGTGTATCGCTATCGGGCTGGTGCAAATTTGAAATGCGAAAACTTGCGGAGGGCTCTGACTTTGAGAGTGATAAAAATATTGAACCTATTTCCATGACCGTTGAACCACGTTCGTTATACGTCATGCAAAACGATAGTCGATGGAAGTATCAGCACCGTGTAGCTCCAACTAAGGGTCTACGGTATTCGATTACATTTCGTACGCTCCCCGCACAGTAATATTGTGGATTTGTTTGTAGCCTGGTATGGTGTGATTTGCGAATTCTTCAGCAAACTCGAAAAGGGGAAGGTTCTTTATGGCATATAGTCCTGTCAGTATTACTCGTCAGCTACCGGAAGACGAGCACCCGTACATGGAACGCGATATGAAAATCGGGGAATTAGCTGGCCACGAACTAATCTTGCGGGTGCACCAAGACATGTTTGACTACGGGGTCTGTAGTTGCGGCAAGTGGGAAAGCATCAAATATCGCGACGACAGAAGCGCTCCATACCCAGGTTGGAAACAGCATGCCCAGCATAAGGGGGTATCGTTCGGGAGCCAAAAAGTAAAAGCAAAGAGCCCGCAGCACTAGTGCTGCGGGCTCAATTCTTCTCTTTATGTTTTTTTGCGAGTTACACTCCGATCAACACAGGAATCACCATCGGTGCCTTGTTAGTGCGGGTGAAGAGATAGCCGGCCATAACGTCCGTGAGGTTGTTCTTCACGTAGTCGAGGTCGACAGGGTTCATGCCCTGGGTCGAGTCTTCAACAGTCTTCTTAATAAGAAGACGCGCTTCGTTCAAGAGATCCTGACTTTCGCGAAGATAGATAAATCCACGAGAGATAATGTCAGGTGACTTGCGAAGCTTACCCGTCTTAAGGTTCACAGTCGCAATGATCACGAACATACCGTCCTTCGAAAGCATTTGGCGATCACGAATGACCACTTCCTGCATATCTCCGATAGCGAAGCCGTCGACGACGAGAGGAGCAGACGGGACTTTCTCCTTGTGGATGTTCAAACGCTCACCATCAACGATGTCGATAACAGTACCGTTGTCTGCAAGGATGATGCTTTCGCGCGCACGCCCTGCCTGTTCCACTGCTTTCGCGTGGTTCCAGGTCATAGAGTAGTACCCGTAACCTGGCATGAAGTACTTCGCGTTCACTTGCTGGTTGATCCAGACGAGCTCACCACTGTTTCCATGACCGGTTGAGTGCACGTCACTGGTGCGGTAGTTGATGATTGCAGCGCCATTGCGGTACAAATTATCCTTCAACTTCTGAACACTAATTTCGTTACCAGGAATAACAGAAGAAGAAAGAACGACGGTGTCACGTGGTGTGAGCGTAATGTTCTTATGCTGCTTGGTTGCAATACGCATGAGTGCAGCAAACTCTTCTCCCTGTGCACCTGTTGAAAGGATTACAATCTTATCCGGAGGGTAGTCACCGATTTCCTGTGCAGAAATGATAGTTTCCTTTTTAACGGTGAGAAGACCAGTCTTCTGTGCGATCTCGAGGTTCGTCTTGATTGAACGGCCTTCCGTCACAATCTTCTTACCCATAGACTCTGCAATCTGAATGATGCGAACCATGCGCTCAAACTGAGAAGCAAAAGTACCAATGATAAGGCGACCAGATACGGTCTTAACAATATCTTCGAGGGTTGTGTTCACGCGGCTCTCAGGAATTGAGAAGCCATCTTTTTCTGCGTTGGTTGAGTCAGCGATGAACATAAGGTTGTTGTCCTTTGCGAGGTCGCCCCACACCTTTTGCTCCTTCGCAGTAGGAACTCCGTCTTCGTGTTCGAGCTTGAGGTCGCCGGTGATAACAACGTTGCCGTACGGGGTCTCAACAGAGATACCCATTGAATCAGGAATAGAGTGAGTAACCGGGAAGAACTTAACTTTGGTCGAACCAATAGTTACGCTGTTGCCGACTTCAACGGTGATGATATTGAGCTTTGGCACGTCTGGATATTCTTCCTGACGCTTTGCGATCATGACGGCGGTCAAAGCCTGTGTGTAAATCGGTGGATTACCGAAGCGATCCATAAGGAATGGAATGCCGCCAATGTGGTCGAGGTGACCGTGCGTAATGATTGCTGCGCGAACGCGATCCTTGTTTTGTTCAAGGTATGCGGTGTTCGGGAGCATGTAGTCGACACCCGGTGCTGATTCCTCGGAGACGAACTGGAATCCCACGTCGAAGACGAAGATGTCGTTGCCGACTTCAAGCGCAATCATGTTGCGTCCCACTTCTTCAACGCCACCAAGCGGTACGATACGTACGACGTTTGGTGTTACGGGAAGAGGGAAGTAGTCAGCGCCGCGCTTTGCAGTTGCTGTTGGTGCGCCACGACGAGGCATGTTGCGGCCACCGCCACCACGATTTCCGCCGTTACCACCACGTGAACCTCCGCGACTTCCGCGAGAAGCTGATGGTCCGCCGTTCTGGCGAGAACCGCCTGGTCCTGCGGAACGAGGTCCACCGTTTCCACGAGGACCGCGATTGTCACGAGGCTGTGAAGAATTTTGCTCACCGTTCATAGGTGCAGAGGTTGGGCGAGCGCCCTCACCCCGCTGTGGTGGGCGTGATGTAGATGTTTCTGATTTAGACTGCTGCGTAGAGCCGTTATTAGGTGCTGGAGCAGGTGCTGGTGCTGGAGACATAGATAATGAATGCTAATGATTGATGATAATAGATCTAACTAAGATGCACGAATTCGTGCGTACTAAAATATTGGTGAAGTTTTCTTCAAGAGGAACGGCCAGACATGTTCAGTATACAAGTACCAGTGGGCAACGTCCCAGAATCGGTCTGAAGGAGAACTCACGCGGGTGAGAGCAACTCCGTGTAGTCCTTGCGGAACGCTGTACACAAAGTCAGGTGTATACAAGAAGGCAGCAGGATAGTCGGCAGCGATGCGTGTTTGTATGTCTGCAAGCGTAGCTTGTTTGTCTACTCCTTCCACTTCTGTACGTGCTTTTTCAAGGAGCGTATCCACGGCCGTATTGCTGTAGTTCGCAATGTTTAGTCCTGGATTTGTTTTTCCACTCGTGTCCCAGAAGGCAAAGAGGTCAGGACTGGTGCCGATGACTTCTCCGAAGAGAAGTGCACCGTAGGCGCGGGGTCTAATGACTGTCTGTGTAAGTTCGTTTGGATCATGCAGTTGGAGTTCCGTTGGAACACCAATCGCCTGCCAATCGCTTTGTACCTGCGTCGCTACGGCCTTAAGTTCCGGTACGTTTGAAGTTTTAAGTACAAGCTTTAATTCCTTTTCGCCTTTTGCGCTAGTCCAAAGACTTTTCGTCGTATCGAATTTCCAACCCGCTGCCACAAGAGCTGCTTTTGCGTCCTCAAGGTGTGTCGCAGGATCAGGAAGGGGAACAGGAGCAACATCGCTTCCTGCAGGCAACGGTCCTGCCGTTGCCGTCGCATATCCACCGAGTACCTTTTCTACAAGCGCAGTACGATCAATGGCAAGTGATAACGCCTTACGCACACCAACATCGGCAAGTAGTGGTTCCGCAGTCGGATTGAAGAAGACTCCAAAGACGCGAGCGTACGGAACCACTTGTGCGTTCTTTACGGCAACACCATATGCACTCTGCACCGCTCCTCCCACAAGAGCCTGCTTCAAGCTTGCGGTGTCGCCAAAGAAAGACAAACGAATGTGTGCAAGATACGGACGACCCGTCGCGAAGTCATTAAAGCTGTCTAGCGTGTAGCTCGTAACAACTCCCTTGCCATCACGTGCGACAGTCGTCACCGTGAACGGTCCTGCTCCCACCGGATCTGCCGTGTAGGGCGAGAAAGGGAACTCTTCGTTCGTGACTCCCGACCACACATGCTTTGGCAATATACCCAGCGTCGTATCTTCGAGGAATGGTGCATACGCCTTCGGAAGCGTGAAGCGCACGGTGCGTGCGTCTATCGCTTCAGCTCGGATATGTGCCCAGCTCGCAAGAAGCGGTGACTTAAGACCAGGATCCTGTGCCTTCTGTACCGTATACACAACATCGTCGCTGGTGACCGGCGTACCGTCACTAAACTTCGCATTGCTGCGAAGTACGAACGTATACATCGTGCCATCGTCAGAAACCGTATATGACTCAGCGAGTACTGGCACAAGTGAGCCTGAAGCATCGTGACCGAGAAGTCCTGCATACGTGAGGGCCACCAAGTCGCGGTCAGTATCTGACGTCGCAAGAAGGGGATTCACGAAACGTGGAGCTCCAACAACACCTTCGTTGAGTGTTCCGCCATGAGCAGGAACAACTACTTGGAAATGTCGCATAAGTGCAAAGAGACTCATGACGCTCACGATGCCGATCAGTATTCCTAATATAAGGACAATGAACTTGTCGCTTGGCGGCAATGACTTCACAAACCTACTCAATCGAGCAAAAGGAGGGAAGCTCGGCAGGCGAAACCTGCGAGTCGTATCTTCCGTACGCATGAAAGGGGAAGGGTAGTTAGCCATGTGGCTCAAAAATCATCTCTGCCAAGCGAGCACGCAGATGGCGAAGCGGGCACTACAATGCCGCGCTTACGTAACGATAAGGAGGTTTGCTATCGCAGCAATTACGAAAAGTACCGCAATCACGATAGTCGCGTTGAAAAGGAATTTCTCCGCGCCCCTGCGCTTATAGAACGTTGAAGAGAAATTGTCGCCTCCGAAGGCTCCTCCGAGAGAAGCACCGCGCTGCTGGAGCACGATACCTATAATAAGGAGTAGGGAGAGCGTTATTTCTATGTAAGGCAATGCTGCCGCGAGTTTCTCCATCTGTACCCGCCATTTTACCATAACCCACAAACCCGGGCAATATCGCTGGTTCGATACCTGCTCTACGAGCTCGCCACCCTTGTTGATTACTTGACAAATCCTAGAATATGTAATAATATGATAGGGAAAGTCTCACCGTTCCTTTTAGGGAGAATTAACATGAGCGCAGCCTTTGAAGAAGTCGTCGTCGAAGCAGCCGTCCCCGCCAAAGCGGCGGTGATCAAGAACATAATGGTTCTTACGGTCGACCAGGAAACGAAAGACGTTCTCGACGCGAATCGAAAAACGTCCCGTCTCAACCGCATCTTCTATCCGGTGCTACTCGTTATCCTCTTAATAGTTTTCTTCTACTTCGACCCTCTGGGAGTGATGTCGGCAGAATGCACCAACTTCTATCACGGAGAATGCGACGATGGCAGGGGTTTTGTACCTCTCGTTTTCGTTGCCAGCATCATGTTTGTGCTGATGATCCCCGCAATCGACGCGTCCCATGTGCGCTCGAAGATGAAGGAGCTCCTGCTTAAGGAAGCAGGCTGGGACGGCACCTCTGAGTATCGTCTCCACCTCAAGGTGGCGGAAGCGACCAAAAAGGCCTAGAAGCATGGAGCCCATCTCACAAGCAATTGCTTAGTGCGGTGGGCTCTTTTTCTTTACTTGCTTAGAAAGCCTTATTACATTGCATACAGCTATCAGAGTTTCAAAGTCACACAGCTTTGTAAGCGATTACTGCTAAGTTAGCAGAACTGAGCAAAGGGAAGTGGGCTCTGGAGCGCTAGGAGCTTTGCACAAAGTACAGACTGCAAAGCAGGCAAGCCGCACCCGACTCCAGCGAGCGATCCAGAGTGCACTTGCCGGCGCTCATATTGACGACAAAAAGTCACAAATTTATACTTCGCCTTGTAAAACTGATATAATTTGCACCTGTGGATAACTTTTTGCAGGGAAGTCAGACTTTATTAATTCGCTAAGAGCACATTTTTCCATGGCAAAACAAACAAATGCATTGTCAATCGTTCCTCTCGCAGACCGCGTCATCGTCGCGCCTGCAGTTGGCGGCGAAACATCAGCGTCAGGCATTATTATCCCTGACACGGCTAGACGAGAAAAACCTGAAAAAGGCACTGTGGTCGCTGTTGGTCCTGGTAAATATGATGACGGTGTCCTCGTCCCCATGACTGTAAAAGTCGGTGACACCGTCCTCTTCTCTCCCTACGGAGGCTTTGATGAGATAAAGGTTGATGGTCAGGAGTACTTTGTTATCTCTGAATCAAGCATCCTTGCGATTCTCAAGGCGTAACTCCCCTTTTAGCAACGATTAACTCCCCTATTTATATGGCAAAAGAAATACTATTCGGTGAAGAAGCACGCAGGAAGCTTCATGAGGGCGTCCAGAAAGCTGCAAAGGCGGTCAAAGTGACCCTTGGGCCTCGTGGTCGTAATGTCGTGCTTGATCGTGGCTATGGTGGTCCGCGCATCACAAACGACGGCGTATCAATCGCTAAGGAGATTTCATTCAAGAACAAGTTCGAAAACATGGGTGCAGAGATAGTGAAGGAGGTTGCAAACAAGACGAACGATGGCGTAGGAGACGGTACAACGACCACTGTGGTACTCCTCGAAGCAATGATCGACGAAGGTCTTGATCGCGTTATCAAGGGCGGAAACGCTATGGGCGTGCGTTCTGGTATGGAAAAAGCAAAGGTTGCAGCAGTTGCAGAGCTCAAGGCAATGGCACGACCCGTTGCTGGCAAGAACGATGTGAAGCAGGTAGCTAGTATCTCTGCTGAAAGCGAGGAACTCGGAACCATCATCGCAGAAACCGTTGAAAAGGTAGGTAAGAACGGTGTTGTGACGGTAGAAGAGTCACAGGGCATGGAATTGTCTCACGAAGTCGTTGAGGGTCTTCAGATTGATAAGGGCTATGTGTCTGCATACATGGTGACGAACCCTGAGCGCATGGAAGCTGAAATGCGTGATCCATTCATCCTCCTCACCGACAAGAAGATCGGCGGCGTGCAGGAGATACTTCCCCTTCTCGAAAAAGTCGCACAGAGCGGAAAGAAGGAACTCGTGATTGTGGCTGAAGACATCGAAGGCGAGGCGCTCTCAACATTCATCGTGAACCGTCTTCGAGGTACGTTCTCAGTCATTGCCATAAAAGCTCCAGGCTATGGAGACCGCAAGAAAGAAATGCTTGCTGACATCGCAGCAGTTGTTGGTGGCCAGGTTATCTCTACGGACACCGGCCTTACCTTCGAAAACGCAGAGCTCTCGATGCTCGGACGTGCATCACGTGTCGTAGCAACTAAAGACACAACCGTGTTTGTTGGCGGCAAAGGAAAGAAGGTAGACATTGAAACTCGCGTTAAGCAGATGCAGACGCTTATGGAGCAGACGACGTCTAAGTTTGATCGTGAGAAACTCGAAGAACGCGTCGCGAAGCTCACCGGTGGCGTTGCGGTAATTCGTGTGGGAGCTGCAACTGAGACCGAGATGAAGTATTTGAAGGATAAGATTGATGACGCCGTAAAGGCAACTAAGGCATCGATTGAAGAAGGTGTAGTTCCTGGTGGAGGTACAGCGCTCGTGAAGGTCTCACACATACTTTCACAATCGGTACCGAAGGGACTTACAGTAGATGAAAAGGCAGGATATGACATTGTGGTGCGTGCACTTGAACAGCCACTTCGCCAAATTGCGATTAACTGTGGCAAAGATGATGTGTCTATAATTATGCATGAAGTCAAACAAGCTAAAGGTTTTGCTGGATATGACGCGCTCAAGGAAGTTATTGTTAGTGACATGATGAGAGCAGGCATCATTGATCCGGTGAAAGTGACTCGCGGTGCAGTTGAGAACGCAGTTTCTGCGGCGGCTATCTTGCTTACCACTGAAGCAGCTATCGCAGACTTCCCAGAGCCAAAGCCAACAATGCCTGAAGGTGGTATGGGCGGAATGGACTACTAAAGGGAATTTGCTGACAAAAGGAGAGTTCACTTCCCTGTTCTAAACAAGACCTCCACTTTGGCTACTTTGCCAAAGTGGAGGTCTTGTTTTTATGCCTGAGTGACCTACACTATACGTATATGACACCACTTTACATTGTGCTCGCAATTGTCGTGCTTCTCGTGCTGTACGTAATATTCGCGTACAACGGATTCGTCTCTAAAGTAAATCGCACCAAGGAAGCTTGGGCAGATATCGACGTACAGCTCAAGCGTCGCTATGACCTCATCCCTAACCTCGTTGAAACAGTGAAGGGATACGCAACGCATGAAAGCGCAGCGTTTGAGAACGTTACGAAAGCTCGTTCACAGGCAATGCAGGCGGGAACTCCAGCCGCAAAAGCTGATGCTGAGAACCAGCTCACGGGTACGCTCAAGACTCTCTTTGCAGTCGCTGAAGCGTACCCAGATCTTAAGGCGAATCAGAACTTCCTCTCGCTTCAGGCTGAACTCAGCAACACGGAAGACAAGATCCAGGCAGCTCGTCGCTTCTACAACAGCAATGTTATGGCACTTAATACTGCTATTCAGTCGTTCCCTGGCAATGTTATCGCGAACTCATTCAACTTTGCGAAGATGGATCTCTTCGAGCTTTCAGATGCTGATTCTGCAGCACGTGAGCCGGTGAAGGTTAGTTTCTAAGGTTTCCACAGTCACTCGATAAATTCTTCAGTTTTTCTTTATCTTTTGTTAATTCTTCCGTCATTGTGCCGGTGGTAGAATAGACATATGAAAGAGGAAACTGAGATCGAATGGCTCGCAAGAATGTTTGCCGATAGTTTCTCGTCTATGCAGAAATATATGGATAAGCGTTTTGACGCAATAGACCAGCGGTTTGACGGTGTCGACGGACGACTCGATGGTCTTGAGAGTCGCATGGAGAAAGTGGAATTTGTGGTTACAGAAACAAATCATCGCCTTGATGAAACCAACTCACGTATCGATACTATCGTCATACCGGTTCTTGAAGACCATTCACGACGAATCAAGAATCTGGAACTTAGGGCAGCATAAGTAAAGATTACGTAAAACACGCGGAGCCCTTAAGGGCTCCGCGTGTTTTTGCTATACTCTTTGTATATGGCACTTACCCTCTACCAAGAACGTTCTCGCAATGTCTGGCGCACGGCGCTTCTCATGACTGTGTTCCTCGCTATTGTCGCTGGAATCGGTTATTTCGTTGCGTATTACTACCAGAGCCCCGCAATCTTATATGTAGCGGTTGTATTCGCAGTATTCATGAACGTGTATAGCTATTGGTTTAGCGATCGCCAAGTGCTCTCGATGACCAACGCACGCCCTGCTTCACGTGAGGAATTCTTTGATTTCTATACCGTTACAGAAAACCTCGCTATTACTGCTGGTATTAAGATGCCGAAGTTGTATGTGATAGACGACCCAGCACCTAATGCTTTCGCAACGGGTCGCAATGAAGAACACGCTGTTGTAGCTGCAACGACCGGTCTTCTGTCCATGATGACGCGCCCAGAGCTTGAAGGCGTGATTGCGCACGAGCTTTCCCACATTCGTAATCGCGATATGCTCCTTATGACCGTTGCAGTAGTACTTGCAGGATTCATCGCTATTATCGCTGATATCTTTTTGCGTGTTTCGTTCTGGGGCGGCGGAAGCAGAGACGACAATAGCAAGGGTGGCGGGCTATTGCTCGTGCTTGGTATCGTTGCACTCGTATTAGCTCCTATAGCAGCCCAGCTTATTCAGCTCGCCATTTCTCGCAGACGGGAATACCTCGCAGATGCTTCGGGGGCACTTTTAACTCGCTATCCAGAAGGACTCGCGAGCGCATTGCAAAAGATAGGAGGGTATACGCGACCGATGCTAAAGGTAAGTCACGCAACGTCACACCTCTTTATCGGAGACCCGTATGGACCTAAAGCTGGCGACTGGATCAACCGTATGTTCTCGACGCACCCACCAACTGCTGAACGCGTAAGGATTTTGCTAGGACGTCAGCAGGATTTAGAAAAGTAAATAAAAGGGAAGCGGGAGCTCAGAAACTGAGCTCCCGCTTCCCTTTTATGCTATAACAATCAGTAACGGAGGCGTCGGATAGCGGTTTATTCCACCACCTTGGAAAGGTGGCATATCGAAAGGTATCGAGAGTTCGAATCTCTCCGCCTCCGCCAATTTAGGCAATGCAAAGTAAATTATGAAACCAACCCTCTTCATAGACTTTGACGGAACACTTTGTCACGACAGGTTCTGGCGCAGTCTTGAACCAGAGTTGCAAGATAAGGTGCAAAATCACCTCTTCATTTCCAATAGAGAAATAGTTAGTCAATGGATGAAAGGCAGTTTTACCTCTGAAGAGATAAATAGAAAGTTGTCAGAAGAAATCGGAATAGATTTTGAAGATCTGTGGGAGATCTTTGTCAACGATTGTAAAACTATGACCATCGAGAGCGGAACTCTTGAGCAACTGAGAGAATTAAAGAGTTTGTATAGGATTGTTTTGGTTACGGACAATATGGATTCCTTTGATAGATTTACAGTGCCAGCGTTAGGTCTCAATAACCACTTTGATAAAATAGTAAATTCCTGGATGGTAAAGGCCTTTAAGAATGACAACAAAGGAGAGTCATTTCGCAAGACCATACTGGATGGAGGTTCTAATATTGATGAAAGTATATTGATAGATAACTCCACTCAATCTTGCGAGATTTTCAAAGAACTCGGTGGAGATTCATATCTCGTTACACCAGAAAAATCTCTTTCTTTTTGGTTAGAGCAGCTTCTTGGATCTAAATTTACTTCGTAATGGTGCCTAGATAAAGTTTTATCTAGGCACCCACTTCGACTCCACAAGGTTAACTTTCTCACCTTTAAATACGACACCTTCTTTTTGAAGGCGTTCTTTTTTGGTGCTAATACCGTTGCCATATGCGTAGCCAGTGAGCGCACCAGTTGAACCAACGACACGGTGGCACGGGACTGCTTTGGTGTCGGTATTCTTGCTCATAATCATACCGACGGCACGTGATGCATTTGGGTTACCAGCGAGTGTTGCCACCTGACCATAGGTGGCAACTTTGCCTGCAGGGATGCCAGCAACAACAGCAGAAACAGTGCTTGCAAAGTTAGCCTTAAAATTGTTCTTCATATGCACCAAGTATACCTCAACTGATTACCCCGTACCTGGTAGAATGTACGTATATGAATCTTAAAAGACATCATGTCCTATACGGACTTCTCGCCCTTATTTTAATCTTTGCACTTGTCTTTTTCTTCTTTCCGCACTCAGCAGCAGTGTCCTTTACGCCAGATATAGCTTCAACGACAACCGCCACGGTTTCAAATATTGCGCCCATGCAGTATGAAATCGTTACGACAGCAGCAGCCCAGGAAAAGGGTCTCGGTGGCAGGGCAGATATACCAGAGAACTACGGCATGCTCTTTGTGTTTCCTGTAGATAAACAATACGGGTTCTGGATGAAGGATATGATTACTTCAATCGATATAATTTGGCTCTCGGACAATGGGACAATTCTATCTATTGATGCCTCAGTTTCTCCTGCCACATATCCCAAGGCATTTCTTCCACCACAGCCAGTTCACCTTGTCCTTGAAACGCGAGCGGGGGAAGCGGCACGTCGCGGGTGGAGTGTTGGTACACAACTACGTCTTCCACCACTGGACTCGTAGCCCTTGCCAAGCGGAAAATAAATTCTAGAGTGCACGCTATGCACAGTGTGAATTAGATGAAGAGAGATACAATAGATCTTACGTCGATACGATTCAGTACTCAGCTCCTCGGCGCCTATTATCATCACCTTCACCTACTATGCCCGCATCCACAAAGACCACTAAGTCCCCTGCTCGTAATAAGAAAATTAGCAAAGCAACTGTCGCGCCGAAACAGGAAGTGCAAGCTCCTGAAAGCAGGGAAACAAAGCGGTACCGCGAACTCATTTCACAGATTGAGAAACGCGACGGACGTGTAGTGCCATTCTCTTTTGAGAAGATCGTAAGCGTCACGCACAAGGCGATGGTCGCTGCGAACGAAGGTGGTGAAGATGATGCTGTTTTGGTAGCGCATCAGGTAGCAGGCGAGCTCGCTCGCTTTGCAAAGAAGTACAAGAATTTTCTCCCAACCGTTGAAGGCATCCAGGATGCTATCGAGAAGCAGCTCATGCTTAACGATTTCACCGCAGCAGCAAAGGCGTACATCCTGTATCGCGATAAGCGCAATCAGCTTCGTTCAGAGAACGTAGAAATCCCTGCTGAAGTACGTGCACTCGCCGATGAGAGTAAGAAATATTTTAAGAACAACGCGCTCGGTGAATTCGTGTACCTTCGTAGCTATGCGAAGTGGAATCCAGAAGCTGGTCGCCGCGAAACATGGATCGAAACCGTAGATCGCTACTTGAGCTTTATGCGTGAGAATATCGGTAACAAGCTTTCAGAAAAAGAATATGCAGAACTACGTGAAGCAATTCTTAGTCAGCAGGTTATGCCATCAATGCGTCTCATGCAGTTCGCTGGAGACGCAGTTCGTCGTTGTAACGTCGCTGCGTACAACTGTTCGTACATCGCGCCAAGCAAGCTTCGCGACTTTGCGGAGATCATGTACATCTCTATGTGTGGTACAGGTGTTGGTTACTCAGTTGAGAGTGCAAACATTCAAGCGCTTCCACAGATTGAACTTCAGTCAGGGGAAACACTTCCTCTACACGTTGTTGAAGACTCAAAGGAAGGTTGGTGCGATGCACTTACGCTTGGCCTCACATCTTGGTTTGAAGGAAAGGAAGTCCACTTTGATTTCTCACAGGTTCGTCCTGCAGGCGCTCGCTTGAAGGTTATGGGCGGCAAGGCATCAGGTCCTGAACCACTTCGTTCACTCCTCGCGTTCTCTCGCGATCGCATTCTTTCTCGCCAGGGACGTCGTCTCCGCAACATCGATGCACACGATATTATCTGCAAGATAGGTGAGTGCGTGGTTGCTGGTGGCGTACGTCGCAGCGCTATGATTTCCCTTTCCGACCTCGATGATGAGCAGGTTCGTGATGCAAAGAAAGGTCAGTTCTGGATGAGCGATCCACACCGTGCAATCGCTAACAACTCAGCGGTATACCTTGAGAAGCCTACGAACGAAGAGTTCATGGATGAATGGGTAGCACTTGTGAAGAGTCGTTCAGGTGAGCGCGGAATCTTTAACCGCGGTGGTCTTATGGGTCAGCTTCCAGAACGCCGTCTAAAGCTCTGGGAAGAGACTGGTTATATAAAGAACGGAAAGATCGTAGGACTTCCTGGAACCAACCCATGTGGCGAGATCATTCTTAAGTCAAAGCAGTTCTGTAACCTCACTGAGGTTATTGCACGCGCTGACGATACGAAGGAGTCTCTCATCCGCAAGGCACGCCTCGCTACAATCATCGGTACCTACCAGTCAACACTTACCAAGCTCGGCTACCTTTCAAAAGATTGGACCAAGAACTGTGAAGACGAGCGCCTCCTCGGTGTATCTATCACCGGACAGTGGGACAGCAAAGCAGTGCGTAATGCAGACATCTTGCAGGCAATGCGTGCAGAGACTATCAAGACGAACAAGAAGTACGCAGAGAAGTTCGGCGTGAATACCTCAAGCGCTATCACGTGTGTGAAGCCTTCAGGAACAGTTTCGCAGACCTTCGACGTTGCGAGTGGTATGCATGCTCGCCATGCGCCGTACTACATCCGCCGTATTCGTGTTTCCGCTACCGACTCACTATTCAAGTTCATGCGTGATGCTGGCGTACCGTACTTCCCAGAAGTAGGACAGGATGCAGAGACTGCAAACACGTACGTACTTGAGTTCCCAGTTAAGGCTCCAGAGGGTGCAATCTCCAAGGACGATATTTCAGCGCTCGACCAGCTTGAGCACTGGATGCTTGTAAAGAAGAACTTCACGGAGCACAACCCATCAGTGACTATCTCAGTCGGTGACGACGAATGGATCCAGGTTGCTAACTGGGTATATGAACACTGGGATATGGTTGGAGGACTTTCATTCCTTCCCCGTGATAACCACGTCTACCGTCTTGCTCCATACGAGACAATCACCAAGGAGCAGTACGAGAACCGTATCAAGAACTTCCCGGTCGTCGATTACGCAAAGCTTATGCTCTACGAGCGCGTTGATGAGACTGAATTGAAGAAGGAGTTGGCGTGTGTCAGCGGTACGTGCGAAATCCTATAGAAGTGGTATAATATACTCGGACCGATACAGACGATCGCTCGGCCGTAAGGTCGAGAGGAAAGTCCGAGCACAGGCACCGCAAGGTGCAGGAAGGTAGCGGGTAACGCCCGTCCGCAGTAATGCGCGAGGTGCGAACAGAAACGATGGATTCCGAAAGGATACATACTCTCTCGTAGAGTGGGCTGGTGGCGACACCAGACTGAAACGGCCAAATCCTTACCCCTGTGCAAGGCCGTACCGAAGCTTTTCGAAGCATGCGGAGCGCCGCTCGAGCTTGTCAGTAATGGCAGGCCTAGATAGATGATCGTCCGGGTGCGCCGCAAGGTTGCACCTGACAGAACTCGGCTTATCGTGTCGATCCAAACCACGCAAAACCCGCCGCAAGGCGGGTTTTGCACATTTCATTTCATAATTCTCTCCCCAGGTTACTTAAACCAGACACTTCCTTATAATTGTGCGGGTTATACTAATAAGGTTATTAACAGTTCTGGGGTTAATCCCGTAATTACGGAGTAAAAAACAATATGAATGATACACATCCTGTATCGACTGCGTCTCACCCGCGACGCGTAACGTTCGATACACTCGCCATATGGATGCTTTCGCTTACTGCGGCAGCGTCTGTTTTGGTATTTATCCCTTCGGCAACGATACCGTTCATCTATAGCAAGGTAACGTTGATCGCAATCGGTGGACTTATCTCCCTTGCGCTCTTCATTCTTGCTCGCCTCACACGAGGGAACATTATCGTACCGCCAATCGCGCTCCTTGGAGCATTCTGGCTTGTGCCACTTGCATACGCATTATCCACGCTCTTTTCAGGAGCGGGTATTCGCGCTGGGCTTGTGGGTACTGAACTTGAAACCGACACCTTCGGATTCATGCTCATACTTGCAGCCTTTGCAACGCTGGTAGCACTAACGTTCCGAAGAAGTAATCAATACCGCATCTTCTTTAAGGTCGGTAGTATTGCGCTTGGTCTCGTTACCGCTGCGCAGATTATCTTCTTCATCCTTAGTCGTGTAGCACCTACAAAGTTCCAGGCTACTGCAAACGTTGTCGGCTCTTTTGCTGACCTCGGTATGCTTATGGGTCTGTACATCACGCTGTCATTGCTCGCAATGCGCTTTCTCACGCTTTCATCGCGTACACGAAAGTTCACATGGACACTTGGCACGCTCGGACTCATTGTGCTTGCGCTCGTTAACTCACCACTTATTTGGACGCTCGTCGCCCTTACGGCACTCGGCCTCTTCATCGAAGCAATCATGCGTCGCGGAAGCAATGGCTCTGACGAGGACTTCGAAGGCGTCTCAATTGTCGCTCTTGAATCAGAAGTAGGACAGGAAAGTGATGTAAAGGGTCTCGCTGCTCCACTTGGCGTACTCATTGTCTCGTTGTTCTTCCTCATTGGAGGCAGCACTATTGGCGCTGCGCTTGTGAATAGTTTTGGTGCTAATTATCTAGATGTTCGTCCATCGTGGCAGTCGACGTTTGATGTCGGAAGTCATACGTACGCTTCATCACCACTCTTCGGTTCAGGTCCTGGTACTTTTGGTTCTCAGTGGCTTAAATTCCGTGACCGTACTCTTAATGACACGATCTTCTGGAATGTGAACTTCAATGCGGGTATTGGTCTCATTCCAACATCGTTCATAACGACGGGTATCGTAGGCGTGCTTGCGTGGCTCGCATTCCTCGGACTCTTCTTGTTCATAGGTATTCGTGCGCTGTTGTTCCGCGCACCTGAGGAACCATTTGCACGATTCGTTTCGATTGCAACCTTCGTCGGTGCGCTCTACGTATTTATTCTTGCCATCGCAACAGTTCCAGGCCCGGTGGTCTTGCTCGTAGGATTCTTCCTCGCAGGCCTCTTCGTCTCGAGCCTTCGCTATGGTGGTAGCCGTCGTGAATGGGGTGTGATCTTCGCTCGTAATCCACGCGTTGGATTCATGATCGTATTCGGTCTCACGCTTCTCTTGCTTGCAAGCGTTGTTGCTTCCTATGTCGTTATTGAACGTTATCTTGGTAGCGTTGCATACGCGCAGGCATCACAAGCGCTTTCAAAGGGTGATATAAGTGGCGCTGAAGCTGCGCTTCAGCGCTCGGTACTCTTCGCTCCAAGCGACAGGGCATATCAGCTTGCAGCAGCAGCAAGCATTAATCAGATGCAGCTCGTTGCAAACAATGCCAGCCTTTCGCCAGCGCAGGCACAGCAACAGTTCCAGGCAGCGCTTTCGAATGGTATTCAGGCAGCTACGCAGGCAACACAGATTGCCCCAAACAATTATCAGAACTGGGTCATTCTCGGAAATGTATACCAGACTGTTGTGCCACTAAAGATTGCTGGAGCGTATGAGAATGCAAAGACTGCGTACGCGCACGCAATGACGCTTAGTCCAACAGATCCTACACTTCCGTACGCACTTGCACAGCTAGAAATTGCACAGGGCAATGCGGCAGCGGCAGTAACTAATCTTACGACTGCTATTGGCCTCAAGCGTGACTACACACAAGCTATCTTGCTCTTGTCACAGCTTCAGGTTCAACAGGGTAAGGCTGCAGAAGCACTTCAGGCAGCAGAAGCCGCAATGTACTTCGCACCGAACGATCAGAACGTACTCTTCCAGGTCGGTATCCTCCGTCTTGGTACTGGGAACACTGATGGAGCTATCCAAGCTCTCTCTGCAGCGATTGACCAGAACAAGCAGTATGCAAATGCTCGCTTCTTCCTTGCAGTCGCGTATGCAACAAAGGGTCAGTATGCAGATGCTCTTACGCAGCTTCGAGCTATTGCCGCTCTATCAGCCGAGAACGCTGCAGCAGTTGCTCCTGATATTGCACAACTCGTTGCTGGGAAGAATCCATTCCCACCAGCTCGCCAGGGATCACTCGGTATTCCTCAGACAGGAGTTAAGGACACAACGGTGACAGGCGTTAAGACAACAACGACCACTCCTGCTCGCTAGAGCACAAGCATATGGTGCGAACAATCCTAGCAAGAATAAGCGCACCAGTACGCGGCCTGCATCAGGCCGCGTACCTGCTTGCAGGTCTTACGCTTGCTTCGCAAATTCTTGCACTGCTTCGTGACCGCATATTCGCCCACGCCTTTGGCGCGGGCGTTGTGCTTGACCTCTACTACGCAGCGTTCAAGATTCCTGACTTAGTGTTCGCGCTCGTAGTGTCACTAGTGTCAGCGTATGTGTTGATTCCACGACTCTCAAAGTTACTAAAGGGTGAAGACCGTGAGGCTGCGCAGAGACTTATCTCACAGACTGCATCGTTCCTGTTTATCTTCGGTGGTCTGTTCTGTTTGATTGTTGCGATCTTTGCGCCGTTCTTCTTATTCCGATTATTCCCAGCATTTGTAGCACCGCAATACGCCGACCAGTTTATTCTGCTCGCACGTATTCTATTGCTTCAACCAATATTGCTTGGACTCTCGAGTATTCTCTCGAGCGTAACGCAGTTTGAGCGAAGGTTCTTCTTGTTCGCATTGTCACCGGTTCTCTACAACCTTGGAATTATCTTGGGTACGGTGTTCTTGTATCCACGGTATGGACTCGTTGGTATTGGTATAGGAGTGGTGGGAGGGGCATTACTGCACCTTGCACTGCATATCCCGGTGGTGATGCGGGTGGGACTTATGCCGCGCCCTGTATGGCCCTCACCAAAGCTCTTGTGGCCGATATTCCGTGACTCAGTACCACGCTCAATGGCTCTTGCTATGGGTTCACTCACGACGCTCTTGCTCATAGCACTTGCAAGCAGACAGGGAGAAGGTGGTGTGGCAGTGTATACGCTTGCAGGAAATCTTGAAGCAGTACCGCTCTCACTTATTGGAGCTGCCTACGCGACTGCAGCATTCCCGGTAATGGCTGAACAGGTAAGTCTTGCAAAGTTCGATGCGTTTAAGACAACGGTTACTACAGCCGCACGTCACATCATCTTCTGGTCATCGGTCATAACCGTGCTCACCATTGTGCTGCGTGCACACATCGTGCGCATCGTGCTTGGTTCTGGTAGGTTCGATTGGAACGATACGCGTCTTACCGCAGCAATACTTGCTGTTCTTGTGATTGGTCTCTTGGCGCAGAGTCTTATCCTCCTATGTGCCCGCGCATTCTATGCGGCAGGGAAGTCATGGAATCCACTCTTCGTGCAGTTAGCTGACTGCGGTATATCGGTATTGGTAAGTTACGGATTCTTGCTGCTCGCTCGCACACATCCAGTCATCCAGTACTTCATGGAGTCGTTGTTACGTATTACTGATGTTGGCGGTTCGAGCGTGCTCTTCATTGCGCTTGGTGCCACTATCGGTCAGTTGATTATGGGTCTTGCTGCGCTCATAACGCTGCGAACCGTTGCGCCTGGTGTTGCTCGATCACTCTCAAGGCCCCTATTTGAAGGGCTCGGTGCGGCGATTTTGGGAGGTACGGCAAGCTATGGCGTGCTGTCATTCATGGGGGTGCTCGCTCCGCTCACCAGGCTGACCGCGGTATTCACGGAAGGCATTATTGCTGGTATCGTGGGCTTAACGGTTGCAGGCTTTGTGCTTGCGCTCCTGGAGAACCAGGAATTCAGAGATCTACGAGCTTCCTTGAGGAAACTCACGTCAACGAAAGCTCTCCTGCCGTACGCCCCGATACATGACCACTCCGATTCGTAACATAAGAAACTTCAGCATCATTGCACACGTCGACCATGGAAAGTCGACGCTTGCTGACCGTATGCTCGAGAGAACCGGCACCATTGAGGCACGTCACATGAAGGATCAGGTTCTTGATCGCATGGATCTTGAGCGTGAACGCGGTATCACCATTAAGATGCAGCCAGTACGAATGTCGTTCAAGGCTTCTGACGGAGAAGACTATATCTTCAATCTCATCGACACACCAGGTCACATCGATTTCGCCTATGAAGTGTCTCGTGCGCTTTCTGCAGTTGAAGGAGTTATCTTGCTCGTTGATTCAACTCAAGGTATTCAAGCTCAGACACTCACAACGCTTGCTATGGCGAAGGAAGCTGGCTGTGTGATCATTCCGGTTATCTCGAAGATAGACGCGCCTGCGGCGCGTCCTGACGACGTTACCCTCGAACTTTCAGAACTACTCGGTATTGACCCCTCTACGGTAATGGCTGTATCTGGTCGCACAGGAGAAGGTGTTGCAGAACTACTTGCAGCAGTTGTTGAACGTGTTCCTGCACCACGCCCAAGCGAAGGAACGGACTCGCGCGCGCTTATCTTCGACTTCTCATTCTCGAGTCATCGAGGCATCGCTGTCTTTGCACGCGTCTTTGACGGCTCCTTTAGCAAAGGGGACGTATTACGATTCTCTGCAGCTGGCGAGCGTTTTACGGCACTTGAGACCGGTGTCTCTATGCCAGAAGAAACACCAACTGAAACACTGTCAGCAGGTGAGATTGGCTATATCGTCACCGGCGTTAAGGAAGCAGGAATCGTAGCGGTGGGAGATACTATTCTTACTGACAAAGGGTCACGCGAGCCTCTTGCTGGCTTTGCACGACCACGTCCTGTTGTGTGGGCGTCGGTATATCCAGAAAGCCAGGACGACCTTATGGTGCTCCGCCAATCACTAGAACGTCTGCGCCTTTCCGACTCATCACTTTCCTTTGAAGAAGAGTCGTCTGGCGTACTCGGCCGTGGCTTTCGCTGTGGCTTCCTCGGCATGCTCCATTTGGAAATAGTTACCGAGCGACTTCGTCGTGAGTTCAATCTCGAGCTCATAGTTACCATTCCAACCATTGCATACAATGTTACGACCAAAGACAACAAGCGCGAGACTATCTATACGCCATCGCGATTTCCAGCATTTGGTGATGTGCTTGCTATCGAAGAACCGTGGGTAAAGGTAGTACTCATTACACCAAACGAATCACTTTCAAACATGATTCAGCTTTTCCACGATCATGAGGGAGAGGTAAAAGACACGGAAACACATTTGGATGGACGCATTGAATTAAGTGCTGAAATGCCACTGCGTGAACTTATGCGTGGGTTTTTCGATAAGGTAAAGAACGCATCTTCAGGGTATGCATCGCTTTCATATGAATTCCTCGATGAGCGCCCAGCAGACGTGGTAAAGCTTGAAATATATGTGGCTGAAGAACCGGTGCCGGCATTCGCACGCGTTGTTGCTCGTCGTCGTGTTGAGATTGAGGGCGAGAAGATGGTTGAGAAACTTGAGAAGATACTTCCGCGCCAAATGTTTGTGCTTAAGATCCAAGCTCACGCACTTGGACGCATCCTCGCGAGTAAGTCTATCTCTGCACTCCGTAAGGACGTTACCGGCTACCTCTACGGTGGTGACATTACGCGAAAGATGAAGCTTTTGGAGAAACAGAAGAAGGGAAAGAAGCGTCGAGGCGCACACGCAAAGATGGATATCCCTCAGGATGTGTTTATGAAGATGGTGCAGGATAGTGAACGCTAATCAGCTTGGTATACTGATAGGTAATGGCACGACGAGCGAGGAAGAAAGTTAGTACGCGCGACATGGTGAAGACCGGTATATTACTGCTAGCCATCGTATGGTTTTCTTTCCTTGTGTACAGTATTTATAAGAAAGAAGAGGTTGCACGACGCACTGTTCATCAGACGCAAACAGATCTTGCCGCACTCGATGCGCGTACAAAGACTCTGGCAGGAACGGTGGGGGATATGGATACACAACGAGGTCAGGAAGCCTCAGTACGAGAAACCTTTGGCGTTGCTAAACCCGGCGAGGACGTTATTATCGTAGTTCCGAAGAAAGAGGTTGTACCTCCGCCACCCCTTACGACTTGGCAGAAAATTAGGAATTTCTTTGGGCTTTAGTTTTGTGTTTCCGATAGACTAATACTGTTCGAATCTTAGACTGTCATCCATTATTCATACAACAGGCAGTATACTTAGTAACAATGACGTCCAGCCAAAGACGATACGTAATTCCGGTAACCGTAGCATGTATAGCTATCGTAGGAATAATTACCTTTATTCTTCTCCACCCGATTCAGCAGTCTGACATTGCAGAAGTTATACCACCAACTACAACAGAAGTCGGCTCAGGCTTTAAAAATGCGACATACAACATAGAGGGTAAACCTGTAACACTGGTGAATGGTGTGGCGGAAAGCGAAATAGCACCGGGTTCAGCATCAAAATTAATTACCAAGTATTTTGGAAATGAAGTTACACACGATCTAGATGGTGATGGTAGACCTGATACTGTTTTTCTTCTTACACAAACAGGCGGAGGCAGCGGAACATTCTATTATGCTGTAGCAGCTCTTAACACCGCTAGCGGATACAAAGGTTCACAGGGCTTTTTACTGGGTGATCGAATTGCTCCACAAACAACACAGATGAGTAGTAACCCAGCTCAAAAGAATGTTGTTGTAATAAATTACGCAGACAGGAAAGCGGGAGAGAGTTTTGCAGTACAACCTTCTGTTGGGAAAAGTGTCTGGCTTTTACTCGACCCTAGCACCATGAAATTTGGAGAAGTTGCTCAAAACTTTGGAGGCGAAGCAAATCCTTCGAGCATGTCTCTCGGTATGAAAGACTGGACATGGATCCATACGCTTTATAGCGATGGAACAACGGTAACGCCAAACAAGACGTCGGCATTTGTAATAAAGTTTTCCGCGAATGGGAGATTTTCCGCAACAACGGACTGTAATTCAATTTCTGGCACGTATAGTACTAGTGGTAAGAACATTACGTTTGGCGATATGACGTCGACACTCATGTATTGTCCCTCTTCACAAGAGACTCAATTTAATAAAATGCTTAGCGAATCGCAGAGCTATCTATTTACTTCAAAAGGGGAGTTAGTCTTGACCCTAAAGATGGATAGTGGATCGTTCGTATTTAAATAGTAGAGTTCGAATATCACTCCGGACGGCCACCTGGGGATAACCAAAATGGTATACTGACAGGGAAGTAATCAAACTTTTATGGATAAGAACATCACTATTTACAGCACGCCAACTTGCCACTTCTGCCATATGGCGAAGGATTTCCTCAAGGAAAACAACGTAGCATTTACGGACTATGACGTGCAGACAGACCTTGCAAAGCGCCAGGAAATGATTGAGAAGAGCGGTCAGATGGGAGTACCGGTTATCTTCGTCGGTGACGAGATGATGGTTGGCTTCGATAAGGAGAGATTGGCTTCACTCGCAGGGATTGCAGCGTAAGTAGTTATAGAGAAAGCGCCCTCCTTTGGAGGGCGCTTTCGTGCTACTGTCCTTCATGTGCCCCTATTGCCCTCGTAGCTCAATGGATAGAGCATCTCACTCCTAACGAGACGATGTAAGTTCGATTCTTGCCGAGGGCACCACGATATCCACTAGACCCTGCAGACATAGGAAATAGGCGGTATACTACCTATATGCAAAAGAAAGACTTCTTCATTCCAGGTGCCGTCATCGTCCTTGCTCTCGCTATAGGTATTTGGCTGGTCGTACACAGTATTCGCCCTATCGCAGCTATTTTGCCACCAACGTCTACCACGACTCCTGCTGCGCAGATAGCTACCACAACGACCTCAACCACTACTCATACAACTACGGGCACTCCAGTAGTCAGGTACTATCCGTACGGTTCTGTTGTACTCGCACTCAATCAATCTGCGGGCTTTAAGGACGGGCTTTCTGTGCGACCAACAGCGGTACTTGAAGATAGTCGTTGTCCTGTAGGCGTGCAATGTATCCAAGCTGGTACTGTCCGCATAACACTCAAGACAACAACGAAGACTGGCACCACAAACCATGATTTGGCACTTGGTAAGGTTATAACAGTTGGCACTGATGACATTACGTTTGTGAGCGTTACACCTCCGCATGAAAAAGACGGAGCTCCTGTTGCGAGTTCATATCGGTTCACTATTCTGGTAGAGCCACATCCTGTTACTACAGGACCAATATCAGCAGGACCTTGTTACATCGGTGGTTGCTCGTCTGAACTATGTTCAGACACACCGGGCGCTGTTTCTACGTGTATCTATCGTTCTGAGTATGCGTGCTACAAGACAGCCGCATGTGAGCGTCAGTCGAGTGGTAAGTGTGGCTGGACACAAAGCAAAGAATTGCTTACGTGTCTCCAGACACCATCAGGCGCGTAACCTGCTACACTATTTGAAGCTATGAACGACGAAGCATCAATCTCGCGCTTGGAACAACTCGTGCAAGATTCTATTGATCTTGCGGAAGAGAACAATAAGCTCCTACGAACTTTAGTTCGCACAGGACGACTCGCATTCTGGACCAAGGCAGTTATGTGGCTCCTTATCCTCGTCCTCCCATTCATACTCCTAGGTCCATTCGTGCGAACCTTCATCCCTGCATCTGACACGAGCAAGGCAGGAGGTAGTCTTTTTGGCTTCCCATCGCCTACAGAAATCCAGGATATAATGAATTCATATCGTGCCTCCATCGCCAGCAGCACGAGCAAGTAGCTTGTTTGGAGGGGCTGAAAGAATTTGTAAGGCATGGTAGGATAGCCATATTGCTCAGTCATTGGACTGGGCAGTACACATGCTTGGATAGCTCAGTTGGTAGAGCATTTCCCTGAAGAGGAAGGGGTCGCCGGTTCGAATCCGGCTCCAAGCACAAATGACGCACTTACGCTTCGAAACCGTTCTGGCTTTCGCACAGCGCTACGAGCGTCCACTCGCAACGGCACTGTTTATTGGAGGCTTCGTAAGTGACCTGCTTACGTTTGGATTATTAAACTTACCGTCCGTAATAAAGTTGTTTGTTGCGTACTTGGTGATTGTTATTGTGGTGACGTTAATTTCCCACAGAGCAGCTAGTAAGCAGGGAGGTAAATTAAGACGTTCCATAACTATTCTCGGCCCACTTCTGGCTCAGTTTGTGATCGGTAGCTTGCTATCAGGTTTTCTCATCTTTTATACAAAGAGTGCGGTGCTTTCCGTGTCATGGCCGTTCCTCATACTTCTCGGACTCATCTTCTTTGGTAACGAGGTGTTTCGTAACTATCGCGACCACTTAGTCTTTCAATCACTCCTCATCTTTTTCTCCTTGTATGCTTTTTCAATATTTGCTCTCCCGCTCTACCTCGGAAGGTTAGGAAAGATAGTATTTCTTGAAAGTACGACGCTTACTATTGCTGCATTTATTGTGTACTTACTCTTGCTCGGTCTTTTAGGCTGGAAGCGCTTGCGCAGAGCTTTGAATCTCATTCTCATCTCCGCTGCCATCGCGACCTTTCTCATTGTTTCTGCATATCTAACAAACCTATTGCCGCCAATTCCTCTTGCTCTTAAATCTGGCGGTATATACCATTCCATTACACACACAGAGGGCATGTACGCGCTCACTGGAGAGCCTGTGCGGGCATGGTTCGATCCACGCATACAGATTGTGCATCATGTAGCTGGAACACCGCTCTATGCCTTTAGCTCAATATTTGCGCCTGGTGACTTTACAACAACCATCGTGCACCACTGGCAGTGGTATAACCCGATAAGTAAGAAGTGGATAGATGAGGCATCGATTGCTTTCCCGCTATCAGGTGGAAGGGAGCAAGGCTACCGAGGATACTCAATGAAATCCGATCCTCAAGCAGGCAAGTGGCGTGTGATAGTACAGACAATTGACGGCCAGGTAATGGGAAAACTCTCGTTCACTGTGGTGAACGAGAGCTCCGAGCCAACGCTAATAACTGAAGTTCGCTAACTATCCTGCTTTAACGCGAAGCTTTGTCTGCTTTGCCTTGTCGAGCTTAGGAAGGATGAGGGTAAGAAGACCGTCTTTAGCATTCGCGCTTGAGTTATCGACGTCTACTTCCTGAGGGAGGAGGATTGTTCGAGAGAACGTACCCCAGAAGAGTTCACGAATGAAATAGTCTGAATCCTGGATAGTTTCGCGTTCTGCACGAGCTCCTTCGATGACTACCATGTCGCGACTTATAGAAAGGTTGATTTCGTCAGCGCGTACGCCTGCGATGAATGTGCGGATAACGATCTCACTTGCTGTTTGGTATACATCTACAGGAAGTTGTCCTTCGCTCTCAGTATCCTCGTGGTCATCATAGGCAGCGTGAATCTGTGGCGTAGAGCTTGTGGTCATAGGAGCTTGGGCAGGAGCAAGGCGACGTGCAGGCACGACGTCATCTTCGAATGCGTCATAGTCGTCTGTTACCGGAACTGAGCCGGAAAGTCGTTCGAAGAAAGATCGTTTTTTCATACGTAAATAAGTAGGTAAGCTAAACAGTAGTTATTGGTTCGTCTCTATACTGGAAGTATTTTAATAATTCGAAGAGTGCGAACAATACGACAGCACCGCTCCAAACAAACAAGAATGCACTTAGGATGCTATGCGAGTCGTCTCGAGGAATTATAAGGAAATTAAACGTCGTGTGCAATGCGATCGCAAGGATAAGTCCTGCGGATGCAGCAAAACCGCGATACCAGCAGGGAAGTTTGTGCGCAAATGCGAGAGAGAAACCAATAGCACTTGAAGCAATAACATGAAGTAGTGTTGAGCCAACGAAACGAAGATTGTCGGTGGCGAGTGCTGCGAGGTAGTCGTGTGCTGCAAAAGGTTCAATGAGGAACAGCATGTTCTCGAGCGCCGCGAAACCAAGCGCCGCCGTGATCATGTAAATAACCAAGTCAATTGATTCGTCTACGTCGCGGCGCCACAACACCACAACTGCCGCAAGCAAATATTTAAGTGTTTCTTCGATAATCGCCCAGCCGGTAATAATAGGGAAACAAAGTGAAGCATAAGGAGAACAACCAGGGACAATGCTATACGCGTAGTCTCTGAAGTACGCTTCAAAGGGTACAGCAAGTGGCACGGCAGCCATACCGGCCATAAAGGCCATAAGTAAAATGGTGCGAGGTTCTGGGTGGCGATAGTCTTCTTTAAGAAGGAAGTACAACCACAATAATGCAGGAAGCATGCCGCCTACGAAGGCGAAACAAAGTGTTGAGAACGATACCGAATTAAGGAACTCCATTTGTTGTAGTACGTGCTTAGCAGCTTGGCTTGGCGGCGCGTTACCGCTAATTGTACCCTACGGCCACTCTTGAATCATTAATAATCCCTGAGTATCGGAGAGACTCTGCCATATTTCTTCAGTAACAAATGGCATGAAAGGATGAAGAACTTTTAGAACGTCATTAAGAAGTGAACGCAAGAGTGCTTTACGAGATGCGCTAGCAACTTCGTCACTTGCAGCAAATATTTGCTTCGAATCTTCAAGCAATTCGCTTGCAAGACGATCCCACACGTAGTGGTATATCTTCTCGGCAGCGAGATAGATGCGATATGCCTCCATATCTTTGGTAACGTCAGCGATAATGGTATCGAATTCAGAACGTATCACTTGATCATTTTCTGAGAGAGCAGCCGATGGATCATATCCTTCAGTGCTTTCAAGTATAAAACGCGCAATATTCCAAAGCTTATTTGCGAAGTTCTTATAACCCTTAATCTTGTCTTCGCGAAGTGCAAGATCAGTACCCGGTGTATTTCCTACAACAAGTGCCATGCGAAGTGCATCGGTTCCATATTTTTCTGTAAGCTCAAGCGGATTAATCACGTTACCTTTTGATTTAGACATTTTCTTATTGTGCGCGTCATTCACAAGACCATGCAGATATACGGTATGGAATGGAGCCTTACCAGTGAGGTACAATCCAAAACAAATCATACGCGCAACCCAGAAGAAAATAATATCGCGCCCTGTTTCCATGACGTCAGTAGGGTAGTGTGTTTCAAAATCTTTTCCATCCGGATACCCTGTGGTCATCAGCGGCCATTGTCCTGAGGAGAACCAGGTGTCGAAGGTATCGATATCCTGAACCCATCCTTCACCAGGTGATTCAAGGCTTGCAATAGCGTCGCCATCTTTAAACCAGGCAGGTATGGGAATGCCCCATACTATTTGGCGAGAAATATTCCAGTCGAGCGTGTTCTCCATCCAATGTCGGAAGATTTTCTCTTCGTGGTCAGGAATAAACTTCACTTCGCCAGCATTCACTGCTTCGATAGCTTTTTGTGCGAGCGGAGCCATCTTTACGAACCACTGATCCTTAACCTGTGGCTCGATCATAGTCGAACACTTGTAGCATCGCTTCACAACATTTTGGTATTTCTCATCGATAGATACTAAAAGACCCTTGCTAGCCAGTTTCTCTATAATCTTTGCACGAGCTTCAGTAATCTTCATACCCTCAAATTCCCCAGCGATTGGAAGGAGTTTGCCTCGCCAGTCGATAATCTGTTCCATGTCGAGGTTGTGACGCTTTGCGATCTCGAAGTCCACCTGACTGTGCCAGGGAGTAATGGTCATAACACCCGTACCAAATTCTGGATCAACGGATGAATCCTTTATGACTGTCGCGGTAATAGGACCATTGATCCATTCAAGATCGAATGTGTCCCCATGCTTGTACTGCGCGTAGCGCATATCGTCTGGATGCATTACGACATGCTTGTCACCAAACTTTGTCTCTGGACGCACGGTACCAATATCGAATGGACCATACTTAAAGGTATAGAAGGGTGTGTTTTCTTCGACACTCTCAGTTTCAATGTCGGAAAGAGACGTTTGATGTTTTGGACACCAGTTAACGGTACGTTTGCCACGGTATATGAGACCGTCAACAAACATCTTTATAAATGTTTGTTGAACTCGGGTAACGACGTCTGGATCTAGGGTGAATTTTTCACGTGACCAGTCACATGACGCTCCGAGCGCTTTAACCTGACCTTCCATAATCGACTTGTTCGCGAGTGTAAACTCCAGGATTTCTGCGTAGAGCTCTTTAGGGTCCATTCCAAAGCGAGAACGGCCTTCTTTTTCAAGTTTCTTTTCGTACACGACCTGAGTCTCGAACCCTGCATGGTCTGCGCCGGGAATCCAGAGAGCCTTGTATCCCTGCATTCGCTTAAAGCGAATCATGAGGTCTTGGAGGGTTACGAAAAGGGCATGGCCTGCATGGAGGTTACCGTTTGCGTTCGGCGGTGGCATGACGATAGTGAACGGCTTGCGGGAGTCGGCATTCGGCAAATTGTCAGGATTGAAATAGCCACTATCTTCCCACACCTTATATATACGACCTTCGGTCGCAGCGGGATCGTACGGTTTTAGAAACTTTCCGTTTTCGTCGTTTTCGCTAAGCATTTGCTCTTACTATAGCAAATACAGGGCGGATTTGCCTTAGTTACGCTGCGTCAGCGAGTTTACGGTTGCCATTGGCTTTAAGCTCGTCGAGGACGACGAAGTCGCCTTTTGCGGCGTGATAAAAACCAGCCATGCCGATCATAAGTGCGTTGTCAGACGTGAGCGAAGCAGCAGGAATGCATAGACGCACATCGGGGAAGTCTGCTGCCATCCGCTCTGCGAACGCGCGCTTAATATGAGTGTTTGCTGACACGCCACCACCAAGAGCGAGTGTTTTTGCGCTCGTATCCATAAGCGCACGACTTGTCTTTGCGTACAGCACGTCTGCCACAGCGTCTTCAAAGGCTAGAGCGAGGTCTTCTTTTTGTGTCTCACTTAGTTCCTTATCTTTAACTAAATAGAGGACAGATGTCTTAAGTCCGCTGAAGGAGAAGTCGCAATGGGGATCATGAATCATTGGTCGCGGGAGAGTATAGGGATTCTCTCCACCGCGTGCTCGTGCGAGTTCAGCAAGTCTTGAAATCTCAGGACCTCCTGGATAGGGGAGTCCAAGCATGCGTGCCACCTTATCAAATGCTTCACCAACCGCATCGTCTCGCGTTGCACCTATGAGTTCATATGAAAGCCATTCGCGCGCTAGTACTAGCTCGGTGTGACCACCAGAAATAAGAAGTGAAAGGAGAGGGAGTTCAGTTGAGGGGATATCGAGAGATTGGTCAGTGGAAGTAGCAAGTGCAGTACAAATATGACCCTCCATATGATTTACCGAAACAATTGGCTTGTCCCATGCAAGTGACAATGCCTTAGCGAAATTAACGCCAACCCACAAAGCCGGCTCAAGCCCTGGCCCTGCCGTAACGGCTATAGCATCAATCTCGGGCTTCTCCATCTCACCAATGGATGCAAGGAATGCTTCCGTGAGTCCTGGTTCGCGCTCAAGTGTTGCCGTAATGGCATCGTGCACACCCGAATCCATAGATTGAGTATCTTCGTGAAGCATGTTTGCTTCAGCAAGCGCGCTTTCTAAAAGGGGAACTAAGTTCTTTGCGTGCTCTCGCTTAGCGACAGCAGGGTATACACCACCAAATTCTCGGTGTATCTCAATTTGTGATAAAAGCGCGTTGCCGAGCACCGTAAAGCGCGCAGCGTTCCCTTCGCCAGTAGATTCGCACTCAAGCACAGCTACTGCCGTTTCATCGCAGGAGGTTTCAATTGCGAGTATCTTCATTATTAAAATCTTACACCTCTTCTTTCTTCACCACTTCCCAAGGAATAGGAGTGCCCCAGGGGAGTGAGAACGCAGCTGCACTGAAATGACCATTGCCTCCATACTTTTGAGCAATCTTCGCAAGATCAACGGTGCCGTCTCCACGCATGGAAACGCGTAGACCATCGACTCGAGTATTAACCACAAGTGCAATGGGAGGATGCGCGGTGTATAACTCGTGCCCTACGTCTGAGACAAATACACGTGATGCAGAAGCAAGCATACATTCATACCCCTCAAAGCGAACAGGTTCAGCAGTAGCAGCTATCTGCTTCATCAGTATCGTTTTGTATTCGAGATATGTTGTTCCAATGTTGCTTATTGCAGCTCGCCCTTCCTCAGACTCTACTCTTGCAATCAAGGACTCCCATGATGGAAATGTGTATGGCTGCGCATATACATAGGCGAGTATTGCGCGTCCTTCTGGGTGTACAAAGCGGTATAGATCCCCATCTTCAACATACTTAAACATTTGTGGAACGGGAATTTCTGGATGGAAGTATGACCATGCAATAGTGGCACCCGAGCGATTTGAGTCGTACACATAATGCGGCATAGTCTCGACTACTTCTTCGAGACCTTCGTGGTGGTCAAGAACCGTAACGTCTTTATTTTGTGCCACGAATTGATCCATAACATTCTTTGGGTAACAGAAGTCGATGAAGTACAAAATGGAATCTTTAATCTCAAGTGGCGCTGGCCGGTTATGATGCAACGGCATGTATTCAGCAGTGTCACCAAATTTCTTCCACGCAGCGTAAGCACCACCGAACCCGTCAGGGCAGTTTCCGTGATAGAGAACGATAGTTCTTGGGTTTTCCATGGTGCGCGGTGAGGGATTCGAACCCCCGACATCGTCAACGTCAATGACGCGCTCTACCAACTGAGCTAACCGCGCAATAGTCAGAAGGATACCGTATTTACTACCAGATTCAAATAGTGAAGAGAGCTATGGGCTTTGCTTAAAGCTAAATAAGTGGTATATTGTATAGCAAACGCTTTTAGAAAGGAGAATTGTCATGCGTCGTGTTATATCGCGAGCATGGTCACTGCTCCGCGTATTGTATTCGTTCCTTGTTATGTACAGCGTGTTGATGTTTGTCACTGGCATTAGCGCTGAGTGCATTATCCACGTCAATCTGCCAGTGCCATCAATCCTATCTCTCAAGAGATTTTGTTACACACTGAGACTTTCGACGACAATACTGCCATTTACAATTGGTGCGGCCATACTTACGTATTTGCAGTACCGTCACCCAAGAGTCTTACGTGCACTTTGTAATGCACTGTGCGGTGTTGCATGTCTTGCGATGGTTGGATATTTGATAACTGTCATACGATGGTGAAATCAGGCATATTCAATACCGCCAATTCCTTTTAGGAATTGGCGGTATTTTAATTGTCCCCACGTATCCTTCACACGCGGTAAGGCATACTTATGGGATGAACAACGTCGTACATCGCGCAGGGGATCGCGGACGAGGAGACTATGGCTGGCTTACGACTCGTTACAGCTTTAGCTTTGCCGATTGGTACAATCCCGCTCGCACAGGCTTTGGAAAACTCATTGTTATAAATGATGACCGTATTAGTGCAGACAATGGTTTCGGCATGCACCAGCACCGGGATATGGAAATAATCACCATAGTAATGAGCGGTGAATTGACGCACAAAGATAATATGGGAAATGTCGGAACCGTACGAGCAGGAGAAGTGCAGGTTATGTCTGCTGGAACTGGTGTCGCTCACTCTGAATACAATGCATCGACCACAGAGGCATTGGAACTTTTCCAGATCTGGATTCTTCCTAAGAAGCTTGGTATTGCTCCGCGATACGCACAGGCAAGTATTTCAAACGAAAAGAATGAAAACACCACTCTCTTAGTTGGCCCTGAAGACACGAAGAAAGGTCTGGGTATTAACCAAGACGCGTATATTTCTAAACTTGTATTGGAAAAGGGAACCGCCAGTTCTTACAACACCCGCATAGAAGGGAATGGAATATACCTATTTGTTATATCCGGAAGTATCGAAGTGCAGGGTGAAACATTGTTTGCACGAGACGCTATGGGTGTTACAGATGCTGCTACTGCAGACATTTCCGCACTCGAGTCATCTGAGCTTCTTGTTATTGAGGTTCTGATGCAGTAACAGTAGATAATGCAGAAAGCCGCTCACATATGCCATGTGGGCGGCTTTCTGGTTGCATGATCCCACGGGGAATCGAACCCCGATTTCCTGCGTGAAAGGCGGGCGTCCTAACCGTTAGACGATGGGACCTTTCTGCGAACTCTCACCTTGCTATCCTACATTTTCTAGGCCAAAAATGCTAGGATGTCGAAACCACGGAGAGGTGCGTGAGTGGTTGAAACGACCGGTTTCGAAAACCGGCATGCCGAAAGGTATCGGGAGTTCGAATCTCCCCCTCTCCGCCCGATTGAGGCTAGTGTTTAGCATCCGCGGCTCATTGTGTCGATATGCCCGTACAGAAGCAGCATGTGTGGTATGCATAGAGTATATGAATCCTGGCCTGCTCATTTATTTCTTCGTAACACAATTACCGATATGATATTTATCGCAGGGTACATCGCACTCTTCGTTTTAGTTACGATAGGATTCTCAGATTCAAATTGGACGATCCTATTCTTGTCATCTGTGATCGGTCCTGTCCTGGCGGTATGGCATCTGATTTATGCAAGGATGCGAACATTTACCAAAACTTCTGATAAGATCCTTCGCCTGGTTCTACTATTCATTGATGTTAGTATCTTAGTTGCTGCGATCGCGTTCCTGTATTTACTTTTCTCTTTAAGAGGCGCGACCTTTGGTTGATGCCGTACCGTAATCGGTCCAGTGCGTGGATTAAATCACTGTCCGACTCCCATCGTTTTATCAACACTCAAATTCGCTCTGAGGCGCAACGGAGGCTTAATATAATAGAGTTCTAGACCGACCCCGCCAGCATTTCTGAAAAAGTAGGGTTTAAGGGTGCTAAAGCGAATATGTTATACGGACTTTTGTACTGTATCTCTGCGATATTTCGATTTAGTAGAGTGGAGTTCGATAGTGCTTCTGAGAGTATGATGCGTCTTTCGCTAGGTTCAACTGCTTTGTACCGTTCCGACAAGGAAATACCTTCTTTAAACTTGGAATAGATGAGTTCGATAGTTGCGAGTGGGTCAGAGACTTCTTTCTCTAAATCAGCTATGCGCTTAGTGAGGCGAACGTTCTCGTTATCTATTTCTCTTAGTTTAGCCCTATAGAGGTCGGTATCTATGTCTCCCTCGGTATAGGTGTCTACGAGTCTAGACTTGCGTGTGGCGAGCAATTTAAGGGCTTTCTGAGCGTCTTCTAATGCATGATCACCTGTTCCCTTTGAATGTTCCAATTCTTCGAGCTTGGCCTTGTAGACAATATCAATCATTCTCGGGCTAATCTTCAGTTTCTTTAGGTCGAGAGTGATTTGCTTATGCAGTTCAGTCTCATTGGCATTAAATGAGCGTTGATCACAAATACCTTTTCCATTAGTGCAGTGATAGTAGATATATTTATTCTTCTTGAGTTCAGCAGTTATGGCGCAACCGCAATTGGCACACGTCATGAAGCCAGAGAGTGTAAAGCTTAGTGTTTTAGGACGAGTACGACGTGCTTTCTTGTCTGATACTTCTTTGCACTTTTCAAAGAGTTGAGTAGATACGAGTGGCTCGTGATTTCCTAAATACTCGTTTCCATTAGCTTCCATGATTCCTGTATAGAAACGAGAGTTAATTATCTTCTGTACGCCCGATTTATATATTTTCTTTCCAGAAGAAGAACGCAGACCTTTTTCGTATAGGAGGTTTGAAATGTCTTGTGAGCTATGCAGACCAGTGGAATAGAGTTCAAACATCTCATGAACATATGGAGCGCGAACAGTATC
Source organism: Minisyncoccota bacterium (assembly GCA_039927695.1). Lineage (GTDB taxonomy): Bacteria > Patescibacteriota > Minisyncoccia > Phycocordibacterales > Phycocordibacteraceae > C7867-001. Next base: position 1,464 of record JBDSUM010000020.1, on the reverse strand, counting down.
AACAGCTATTGTCTTTGTCGCTTTATTATTTGAATAACCGAATGGAGCACGACTTGTCCAATCACCACGCTTAAGTTTTTCTAAGTTACCTCGCTTAACGTTTACGGAGAGATCGTCAACATACTTCTTAGCCATACCGAAGTAGAGCGACATCATAAACTTATCGTCAGGAGTATTGCGATAGGTACGTTCGTAAGTGCGAATTTCCAGAATCTTGCCTTGATCCATGAGCTCAAGGAGCATACCACCATCAACCATATTTCGAGCAAGGCGGTCTACATTCCAAACGAGTAGAGAATATCCTTTACCTTTCTGAATTAGCTCTAGCATTTGATTGAACAACGGACGGCCAGAAGCCTTAGCAGACATACTTTCTTCAAAGATTTTAGCTACCTCGTATTCTTCTTTTTCAGCTATATCTTTCAGTTCGCTTAACTGTGCAGGAATAGAGAGTACTTGGCGTTCTTCACTTTCTGAGGACTTACGTGCGTATATGAGATATTTCATACTTAGCCGCATTATGCTCCTTCTTGATAATTCCTCAAATTAATAGAATCTATATCCAGCTCCATATCAAGGTCTATCTCAATAACACGGCGTTTTAGCTGCTGGAGATTCTCATTATTTCCTCTAAAAGTCTGGTCAATACTTAAGGGCGAGGTAATCACAATGTACGGAGAATTGAATGGTATTTGCCCACCTTTGAAGTAGAGCGTATACGGAAAACGATCAGTGAGACGGAGTAGTTCGTTAAAGTTAATATCAAATCCTCGGTAATCGTCTAGAAGGAAGCACTCGTTTTGCATATAGTCTGTTCCAAGCCAGTCATATGAGGACACAGCGCAGATATCCTTAAATGTTCTAAATACGAGAGAGGTCTTACCAATGCCAGTTTGCCCGTAAAGCCAAAATACTCTCGGAGGAATAGCAGGGTCTCGATGAGGAAGATAATAACGTTGCAAACCCTCTGCAAATTTCAGTTGCTGATTATTTTGTATGAGGTTGTGAACTATCTTTGTAATATCTCTAGGGGACATACTTACAGCTTCTTTAATCTCACTTAAGTCAGTACGAGAACCTTGCTTTAAAGGTTCTCCATATTCAAAGCTATTGCCTTCTTTTTGAGTATATTTCCGGTTTTCTTCAGCGGTACCATTTGCTTTCTCGACATGGAATTTTAATAACTCACCATCTTTCTTGAAGTCAAAATACTTTTGTAGATATGCGTATCGTTGAGCTGTATAGAGTTCAACGTAGCCTTGGATATGAGGAAATCCAGTTTCTCCAGTTTCAATTCCATACGAGATGTAGCAATGATCCTTCAGTTCTTGAGCAAGTATGTGAAAACGCTCTAAATCTTCTTCCGAGTAGTTCGGAATCGTAAAGCAAAATCTCCGACTTTTAAGCTGCTTATCCATAAGTTTTGTCCAAATGTCCCGAAGTCGGGGTAATACTATCCCCGAC
>JBDSUM010000019.1:0-23847 GCA_039927695.1 Minisyncoccota bacterium | reverse complement strand
GATACGTATCATTGGATTCGTAGCTACGAGAATTTAGAACAGTTAAAGCGTCGCATTACTGAAATAGACCTCGACATGGTTCTAGACATAGATGCCCTTGATTTGAGGAATTATCCAGAAGGAGCATAATACGACTAATCGTATGAAATATCTCATCTACGCACGTAAGTCTTCTGAAAGCGAAGAGCGCCAAGTCCTCTCCATTCCAGCTCAGTTAAATGAGCTCAAAGACATAGCCGAAAAAGAAGGATACGAGGTAGTAAAAGTATTTGAGGAAAGTATGTCTGCCAAAGCTTCTGGCCGACCATTATTCAATGACTTGCTGAGTCTCATTCAGAATGGCAAGGGGTATTCTCTCCTCGTTTGGAACGTAGACCGACTCGCACGCAATATGGTTGATGGCGGAATGCTTCTTGAACTAATGGATCAAGGAAAGATTACCGAAATTCGTACGTACGAACGAATATATAGAAACACTCCTGACGATAAGTTTATGATGTCGCTCTACTTCGGCATGGCAAAGAAATATGTTGATGATCTCTCTGTAAACGTAAAGCGAGGCAACCTGGAGAAGCTCAAGCGTGGAGACTGGATTAACCGTGCTCCTTTTGGATATGTTAACGACAAAGTAAATAAGACTATCGCTGTAGATTCAGTACGAGCTTCATATGTGCAACAAATATTTGAAATGTACGCTATGGGACTTCATGGCCATCAATCAATCTCTACTGCGCTCTTTGAACAAGGGCTTCGTACTGCTTCAGGCAAGAAAGTATATAAATCAGGTATACAGAAAATTCTCACCAGTTCTTTCTACTGCGGAATCATGGAATCCAACGGTACTAAATACCTCGGCAACCACGAACCTCTAATCCCTTCTGAACTATTCGAGAAATGCCAAGAAGTCTGCGCAAAGAAAACTAAACCACGAGGCAAGACGCTTTCGTTCACTCTTTCTGGCTTCATTACCTGTGCTAATTGCGAATGTGCCATTACCGCCGAACTCAAGAAAGAGAAATATATCTACTATCACTGCACTAATGGAAAAGGCATCTGCGATCAAAAGTCATTTGCGGCTACTGAGCCAGAGCTACACAAACAAATTACGCTCGACCTTAGCAAACTCAAGATAAGTCAACGAATGATTGATATTGTTTATAAAGCAAAGTTAGAAGAATTAGAACACTCCAAAGGCACCCAAGACCATGCGTTAGAAGATGCTCACAAAGCCCTCAAAACGCTCGCCACACGTAAGTCTAGGCTCGTAGACACGTATACCGAGGGAGACATAGATACTGACCTCTACAGGGCTAAATTAAAGGAAATCGACAATGAGAATGTACGACTCAGTAAGCGCGTACAGGAATTGGAGAAGAAAATCCATGACCCACTCGCAACTATCGAACTCATCTATTCCAAGTTCAAACAAGGTAATTCCTTAGCGGATGAGTACAAAGAAGCCCTTTCTGCCCGAAAGCGTGAGTTACTCTCAGAAGCACTATCGAACTCGACGTTGCTAAATAGAAATATCGTTGAAGTACGCTACAAATCTCCGTATAACATATTCGCTTTAGCACCCTTAAACCCTACTTTTTCAGAAATGCTGGGAGACTAGGGATCGAACCTAGATTCACGGCTTCAAAGGCCGCTGTCCTACCATTAGACGATCTCCCAATGCAATTATCTTGCCGGTAAATTGGTTATTGGGCAAGTTATGAAATTTTTATGAAATACTTATACTCTTATACACAGTCTTAAAAGGCACATAAAGGCTCAGAAAAGTTACTCTATATACATGTCATCTGTTGGAAAAGTATATGTAGTGAGTGAGAACTTTTCGATTATTCAAGATTCTCCACAGCATATCGACATGCATATTAGGTCTGGAGATTACTTCCTTTTCTTGGCGACCATGGTCGGCATAATGGAAGAACTCTTAGAGAAATGTGAGCAGGGCGAACTTACTGGCGCAGGCAAGAAGTATGCACGCGAACTGCGACATGACTTACGCTATGTCCAAGCTAACTATAAGATTCTGCCGCGCGAGCTTCACGAGATAGAAATCGTGAGACCTTCAGGCAATCTTCTCCTCAAATAGTTCGTATACAGCGAGCTCGAGAGGAAGCATTGGAATTGGAGAGAATCGTATTCGTGATGCAGCATCAAGGAATACCTTGAGCGTCTTGTGCGCTAGTCGTGAGTTTTTATTCTCCGCAATAGCTAATAGTGGCGTGTACGTATCAGTCCCAAGCTCAGTCTCAAATTCTTTTCGAAGCTCTGGAGCGTGGCGCGCTAATAGCACCATACGTACGTACTCAAGGACGAGTGAAAGATATAGCGAAACATCTACGTCTTCGCTAGCAACGGTATGAAGTACTCCGAGAGCATTCTCTTTATTTCCTTCTGAAAGTGCTTGCGCTAAAGATTCAACAAGTGCATGCCGTGGGGCACCCGTTGCCTTCTCTGTCTCTTCGCGAGTTATAACTTTGTCTGTGCTTGAAGCGAATACTTTCTCGAGCACTGAAAGAGCGTCGCGATATGAACCATCTGCGAGAAGTGTAACGAGTTCAGCTGCTGCGGTCTCCATTTTGTATCCTTCCTTTTTTGCGACGTGCATGAGCATTGCGCTCAATCCTTCACGCGACGGTTTCCTAAAGGTAAATACTTGGCAACGTGACTGAACTGTTTCTGGAACTTTCTCTAGTTCCGTTGTAGCAAGTATGAAAATGGCATGCGCTGGAGGCTCCTCTAGGGTCTTCAGGAAGGCATTCCATGCACTCTTTGAGAGCATGTGTGCTTCGTCAAGAATATAGACCTTATACGGCGATTCAAACGGTAAGGTATAGACGTTCTCTGTGAGTGCACGAATATCGTCGACGGTGTTGTTTGAAGCAGCATCAATTTCGTACAAATCTTTAGACGTTGCGCCAAGCTCTCGAGCAAATATACGCGCAACACTTGTTTTACCTAGACCGCGTGAACCAGCAAAGAGATACGCATGACCCACCGTCTTTCCGCGAAGCTGCTCTTCCAGTGGCTTTATTACTTGATCCTGACCAATCACATCAGCAAAAGTTGAAGGACGGTATGCGCGATAGAGAGATTGGTGAGCCATGAGAATTTTGCGATCTATTACTCCAATTATATCGCACTTTCTTCCTGCAGGTGTTGAGCGTCTAGCAGTGCCAAAAGCTCTTCGACTGAAGATGTGTCCATGAGTGCCGTACGGAGTTCAGGAGCTCCATCAAAACCAACAATAAATGCCTTTATATGCTTTTTGAGAATATGGAAAGATTTAGCTGGCTTCATGTCATTGAAATAGCGCGCGAGTGTGGCGAGCGCCGTCAGGCGCTCTGCAGCAGCAATGTCCTCAGCTTCCCTTTCCGTAAATAGCCATGGGTTCCCGAAAATCGCGCGACCAAACATAACACCGTCGCAGCCAGTCTCTAGGATCTTTTGCTTGGCGTCATTCATATCACTCACATCACCATTGCCAATAATGAGCGTGCCTGGTGCGAGCTCGTTACGAAGAGCGACTATGCGCGGCATCAGTTCCCAATGCGCTGCTGTCTTCGACATTTCTTTGCGAGTACGTAGGTGCACGGTCAATACTTCAATATCTTCTTTAAGTAGTACGGGCAACCATCCATCAATATCTTCTGCGTTGTATCCGATACGTGTCTTAACAGATACGGGAAGCCCCGACTTCTTTGCTGCGCGAATTATTTCAACAGCCACGTCAGGATGTTTAATCATTGCTGCGCCACATCCCTGCTTTTCGATTGATTTGTCAGGGCAGCCCATGTTTATATCGACACCATCAAAACCACGCTCTGCGCAGAGCTTGGCAGCGTATTCCATCATGTCAGGATGACTCGAAAATAGCTGGGCGACTATGGGATGTTCACCTGGAGTAAAAAGCAAGTCACGCACGAGAGGATTTTCTTCATCCTTCATGCCTTTTTTTTCGCGCGTATGATACAAGCCATCAGCAGAAACGAATTCAGTCCAGGTAACGCTTGGTGCACCGGTTTCAGCAATAAGCCTGCGATATGCAGGGTCTGTTACATCTGCCATTGGCGCGAGCACGAACAATGGCTTAGCTAGTTTCTTCCAAAAGGATTCCATGGCAACACTCTACCTTACTCGCCGTATTTCTTAATATAGACCTTCCCTGGGAATCGCAGGTCGACGTACTGAATGCTTCCATCAGTTAGTGCGAGGTTTGGCAGTGTTGAAGCTGCCAATTCTGCTGCGTTCTTTTCGTTTCCAAGCACGTAGGTTATGCGCGTTGGTCCCTGAAGCCACAAATCAGCCTCATCTCCGCGCAGTGCGAGTGCGGACACCGGCACACCAAGTTGTTGAACGGCTTTTATGAACTGCAGAGCTTCTGGGATAGCAGATGCGTAGGATACATGGGCTCGAATAGGTGACTCACCACTGGCTACGTCGCGATCAAGGCCAGAAAATATACGCACATGATTAGTTGTTGAAGAAGCCGTACCGACCTCTGCAAGGTCAGCTGTTTTATACAACAGTCCTTCAATATCTGCGTCATAACATACCCCATCAGCATTTGGAGTATCGATAGTTATGCCGCACCAAATAAAGGAGCTCGCGCGTGCAGTGGTTCGTATTTCAATGGAAGAGAAAGCCGTTCGTGAAAATGAAACTGCAGAAAGATCTGGATTCCCATCGAGTATTGCTGCACGAATTTTTCCAGCAGGGAAAAAGAATATCGAATTACGCGGAAGCAGGTGCCAGTATGTGCCAGCAAGATTTATGAGTGCGATTTGATGAACTGCGTCAGCGTCTGGGCCCTGCACACTTACCTGTTGTATACGATCAAATGGTTGCCAAAGCGCATATAATAGGCCCGCAATGGTTGCGAGTACTATAAAAAAGAATACATTACGCGCTGTCTGTCGCTTCTTCTTGCGACGTTGCTTCAAACTTCCCTTTGGGAGAGGCGCAGGGCGTAGTGACTTTACTGCAGGCGCTTTAGTTGGTTGAGCTGATCGTGCTGGTGCTACAGGTTCTGCACGCCTGCGAACAGGTGCAGCACTACGCGTTGGCGCAGGCACAGGAGCTGGCGCAGGCCTCCGCGGCTTAGCTTGTATGTCCCAGGACTTCTTTGCCGACATACGGTATGAGCGCGTTAGGCACGCGCACGGTGCCATCTTCCTGTTGATAATTCTCTACGAGCATCGTAAGGATGCGTGGCTGGGCAACGGCAGTGTTGTTGAGTGAATGTGCAAATTGCATCTTTCCCTCTGCATCACGGTATTTAATATTTAAGCGACGTGTCTGGAAGTCATGGAAATACGATGACGAGTGTGTCTCGCGATAGGTATTCTGCGAAGGCATCCACGCTTCAATATCGTATTTCTTTACTTGTCCAAGACCAAGGTCACCTCCACAATTAACTACTACATGATAGGGAAGATTCAAAAGCTGCAAGAACTCTTCAGCGTTTGCGGTGAGTTCTTCATGCAAGCGAACTGACTCAGTGTGTGATGCTTCGCAGAGCACTACCTGTTCCCATTTAAAGAATTCGTGTACCCGAATGAGTCCTTTTGTGTCCTTGCTATGGCTTCCCGCTTCTCTTCGGAAGCACGGTGAGTATGAAAGGAATTTTGCAGGAAGCTGTGAAGCCTCAAGTACTTCGTCCATGTAATAACCCATCGTTGCGACTTCACCGGTTCCTGCAAGGTATTCACCGTCTTGGGTTTTGTAGAGATCGTCCTCACCCTGAGGAAGATAGCCTGTTCCCATAAAAGTTTCGCGACGAAGGAGTGAAGGTACCATCATTGGTTCAAAACCTTTTCCAACGAAGTGCTTGAGAGCAAGCTGAGTTACGGCATTAGCTAGCATTACACCATCGCCCTTGAGGAAATATCCTCGAAAGCCAGCGACCTTTGTACCACGTTCAAAGTCAGCCATGCCGTTGGCGGTCATGAGTTCAATGTGATCTTTAGGAGTAAAGGCAAATGCTTGAGGCTCACCCCATTTCTTAATCTCTTGATTGTCAGTATCGCTCTCGCCTTCTGGCACTGACATGTCTGGCAGGTTTGGAACAGTGAGCATCAGCTTTTGCCATTCCTCGAGTGCCTTATTGTACTTCTCTTCAAGTTCAACGAATCCTTCTTTTACAAAACGCATACTCTCTATGAGTCGCTCTTTCTCTTCTCCGCTCGCAAGCTGGATTGTCGTACTCATACGGTTTTGTTCGGCCTTTCGATCATCCATCTTCTGACGCAGTGTTTTGCGCTCTTCATCTACAGTAAGCAAGCGATCGATATCGACTTCTATATGTTTTTTTGCAGCACCTGCCTTCACGAGGTCAGCATTCTCACGAATAAAATGGATATCGAGCATAGTATTCCCTATTGTACGGTACAAGCGGCTCCTATAAAAGAGACGGTCGGTATAAGAAATTAAGGAATACTCTATATTTCTCTTAGCGAGATTTTATGCCCATTTGGGATAATGAGTATGTTCGGAGACACAGTCATCATCATATGAAGATACTCAAACTACCCATAACTGACTTTCCTGCTCAATTGCGTGAAATTCCACAGCCGCCTGAGTTTCTTTGGCTTCGAGGTTCGCTACCACCGCCAGGAACGAAGTTCTTGGCGGTGGTAGGTTCGCGTGCGCTTTCAACGTATGGACGCCAAGCATGTGAATCGTTAATTTCAGGACTTGCTGGTTATCCAATTTCAATTGTTTCAGGACTCGCACTAGGAGCTGACGCCTGCGCACATAAGGCAGCTTTGCGAGCAGGACTACACACTACTGCAATTCCAGGCTCAGGTCTAAGTGATGAAGTAATCGGTCCACGAACAAACCTTGGATTGGCAAAAGACATTCTTGCGGCTGGTGACGCCCTTATTAGCGAGCATCCACCAAACTATATTGCACATCCCTATGACTTCCCTTCACGGAATCGCCTTATGGTTGGGCTTTCTCACGCGGTACTCGTTATTGAGGCAGGGAGTCGATCAGGCACGCTCATAACGGCGCGTATGGCAGCGGACTACAATCGCGAGTTATTGTGTGTGCCCCACCGAATCGGAGACACTCACGGCTTTGGTTCACATTTATTCCTGCGACTTGGCGCTACTCATGTGAGCGAACCACTACATATTCTCGAGGCACTCGGTATCACTCCAAATGAAGTCAACGTATCTGGCTCTGATAGTGAGCATCTTGAGCTATCAACGCTCGAGAAGAAGCTATACGATTTACTCGAAGATCCATCGCCGCGTGACGATATCATTCGAGCATCTGGATTACCTGCGCACGAGGTGCTTTCACTGCTCGGAGTTCTTGAAATGAAAGGTGTTCTTGTAGAAGAATTCAGTTTATGGAAGAGACGTGTGTGAAGGAAGTCGCATGCCGTGCCCTTGACCATATATAGGTATACGCGGTATTGCTTAGAAACAAGTCCACTATGTCCACCATGCCAAGTACTAAAGGAAAGAAACTATTAATCGTGGAGTCGCCTGCAAAGGCGCGAACGATCCAGCAATACCTCGGTAATGAATACGAGGTGATTGCTTCTGTGGGTCACGTTCGAGACCTTCCCAAATCCAATAAGGACGCCGTAGACATTGAGGATGGTTTTGTTCCTCGATATGTAGTTTCTGCAGATAAGCGCGAGGTTATTGAGAAAATTCAAGCAGCTAGCGCACGCGCAAGCGAAGTATTTCTCGCAACTGACCCCGACCGCGAAGGAGAAGCAATCGCTTGGCACATTCAGCAGGCTGTCGGTTTAGAGTCACCGAAGCGTGTTGTTTTCCATGAGATTACCAAGGCAGCCGTTGAGGAAGCGTTGGCTCACCCACGACTCATTGATCAAGATCTTCGCCAAGCACAAGAAGCGCGACGCGTACTTGATCGTATTGTTGGCTACGATCTTTCAGGTCTTATATGGAAGAAAGTTCGTTATGGACTTTCTGCTGGTCGCGTCCAGTCACCTGCGCTCCGCATACTCGCAGAGCGTGAGCGTGAAATCAAAGCTTTCGTACCTGTCACCTATTACGTTCTTGATGCAGTTCTTAAATCAAAGACTAATAAGAGTAGCTTGGAATTTCCAGCAACCTGCGTTGAACAACCTTCAACACCTGAAGAAGCTGAAAGAATTGTGACACTCGGTCGCGCAGCGGCTTGGAGCGTTGCAGATGTCAGCACACGTGCTGAAGAGCGTAATCCAAAACCACCGTTTACAACCTCTACACTCCAGCAAGCTGGTTCAACACGTCTTGGCTTCTCGCCATCACGCACGATGCGCGCAGCACAGAAACTCTACGAAGCTGGACACATAACCTACATGCGTACTGACTCGGTAAATCTTGGAAAAGATGCGATTGCGAAAGTGGCACAAACTGTTGAAAAGGAATTCGGAAAGGAATACACGCAGGTGCGTGCCTATGCTACTAAGAGCAAGAATGCACAGGAAGCTCATGAGGCAGTTCGCCCAACTGATCCTGGAAAAGCACGTGCAGGATCAGCACCAGACGAGACTCAATTGTATGAGCTCATTCGCACTCGTACTCTCTCCTCTCAAATGGCGTCTGCTCGCGTTGAACGCACAACAGTGAAGTCTCAGGCTGATGCAGATATTCCTGCGTTCTCTACAACGGGCTCACGCGTTATTTTCCCAGGGTGGCTTGCTTGTGATACTCGCGCGCGTGGCGAAGACGTAGAGGTTCCAAAGCTTACCGTCGGTGAACCACTCGATGTTATTTCACTTGGAAGTATCGAGAAGCAGACAGAGCCGCCAAACCGCTACACAGAAGCTGGTTTGATTAAGGAACTTGAAAAGCGAGGTATCGGACGACCTTCAACCTATGCATCGACCATGAAAACTATTCAAGATCGTGGGTATGCAGAAAAAACTGGCCGCACACTCACTCCTACAGCAACAGGAATGGTAGTTTCTGGCTGGCTCGAAGAACACTTTGCAGAATATGTTTCTGATTCTTTCACAGCGGAAATGGAAGACGAGCTCGATGAAATAGCGCGTGGTGAGCGTGGCTATCGTGCAACCATGCAGGAATTCTATGGTCCGTTTGAAAAAGCAGTTGCACTAAAAGACAAGCTTCCAAAGGCAACGTCGCTCGGCTCAGTGCCCGATGAATTTCCCTGCCCAATCTGTGGCGCACCCATGGAGTTCAAACTCGGACGTGCGGGTATTTTCATGAGTTGTACTCGCTACCCAGAATGTGAAGGAGCAAGGCAAGAAGATGGTCTAGAACTTTCAGCTGATGAACCAATCGGTATGCATCCTGAAACTGGCTATCCCATTTTCATACGCACTGGTCGCTATGGGCCATATGTAGAGATGCCGCTTCCTGTGGAAGAGATTCCTGAAGAACCCGTTGTTGAAGCTATACCAGAAGTATCTGAAGAAAGCGTAGCGGGAACCGGAAAGAAGAAAGCTACGAAAAAAGCAGCTAAAAAGAAAGTTGCCAAGAAACCCGCAAAGAAAAAGGGTCGTCCCAAGGTTGTCGCAAAGCGAGCGAGCGTTCCTCCAGGTACCGATCTATCAACCGTAACCCTCGCTGACGCTGTTCGTTATCTTTCACTTCCCCGTGAGCTTGGGCTTCATCCATCTACCGGCAAGCCGGTGATGGCAAACACAGGACGATTCGGTCCGTATGTAGCGCATGACGGAGAGTTCCGCTCGATAAAGAAACAAGACCCCTACACCATCACGCTCGATGAAGCCCTCGCACTCATTGCAGAACCAAAGCGACCACCCCGCGGCGTTGAAATTGTACGAGAAGTCGGTAAGCACCCACGTACCGGTAAGACAATAGTCCTCTATAAATCAAAGCAAGGTAACTTCCTCAAGAAAGGACTACGTCGTATATATCTTCCTGAAAGCCAAGATGCGAACGAACTTACACCACTCGAAGCGGCTGATTATCTAAAATAGATATAAATAGACCTCGCTTATCTGCGAGGCATGAGTAATTCTTGATATCGGATACTGCATGAATTGCGCTCAATAAGCGAAGCACCCTGCACATTTGTATACCAAGTATCGCGCACGAATATTGGTGTGGCGAGTGCAGTACCCGTAAGCAAACGAGAGATTGTCGAATGGATTGCATACAAACCACTAGTATGTGAAAGCATTAGCTTGCCCCTTCTTTCCAGCTTCATCTTTTGAGAGTATCCTAAGAGTAATGACTACTGTCAAGCAGATTCTGGCAGCTATGACTGAACCTTCGCTAGAAGACATTGCGCTTATTGAAAAAGCGTTTGTATTCTCTGAAAACGCTCACAAAGACCACACCCGCTACTCAGGTGAACCGTACTTTCTTCACCCAGCCGCAGTAGCAAAACACCTTGCGGACCTTGGCATGGACGCAGACACTATTGCTGCCGGACTTCTTCACGACACCGTTGAAGATACTGGAGTACTCATAGAAACCATCGAGACTGAATTTGGTGCTGACGTCGCTTTCTTAGTCGATGGTGCCACAAAGCTCGGCAAGCATAAGTATCAGGGTGCAGAGCGCCATGCAGAGTCCCTACGACGCCTACTTGTAGCAACATCTGCAGACGTACGAGTGCTCATAATCAAACTGTGTGACAGGTATCACAACATGACGACACTCGAGCATGTGCCCGAGCACAAACGTCGTCGCATTGCGCTTGAGACTCTCGAAATATACGCCCCACTTGCAGACCGACTTGGTATGGGCAGCATGAAGCGCGAGCTTGAGGACTTGGCCTTTCCCGCTGTTGATCCTGATGCATACCAGCACGCGCTTGAGGTGCGCAAATTGAAGTCCAAGGAAACCGAGACAGGACTCGTGCGCGTCCAGAAAGATTTACAACATGCTCTAGCCAGACGTGGCACGACAGGATTCCGTACCGACATACGCATGAAAGGACTTTGGAGTCTGCATCAGAAACTGAAACGCAAAGGTGATGACATTACCCGTATTCACGACATTGCAGCACTCCGCGTTATCGTACCTACTATTGATGATTGTTATACAGCACTCGGAGTTATTCATGCACTCTGGAAACCATTGCCAGGAGAATTTAAAGATTACATATCCTTCCCTAAACCTAACGGTTACCAATCACTGCACACTACCGTGCTCACTCCAGACGCGGGCATTGTTGAAATGCAGGTGCGTACTGAAGAAATGCATCAAGAAGCGCAGTATGGTATCGCTTCGCACATGTCGTACAAGCAACTGCGCATAGCTACTCAGAAGCTTGAAGATGGCGCGCAGAAACAAGCATTTGAACGCCTTTCCTTCTCATGGATGCGCGGGCTTGTGCCGACACTCCTTCACTTGCGTTCGCGTGATTCTGCTGCAACACCCGAGCCAGAGACACGTCGAGAGAAAAAGAAGAAACAAGAAGCGCCGCGCTGGCTCGCAGAACTTGCTGACGCACATGCACCAGCTGCAGGTTCAAAGGAATTTAGTGAGGGGCTTCGTGAAGATTTCTTCTCACACCGCGTCTTTGTGTTTACTCCACGAGGAGATGTTATCGATCTTCCAGTAAGCTCAACACCGATTGATTTTGCATACGCGATACATAGCGAGCTTGGTCATCATACGAATGGTGCAAAGGTTAACGGAAAAATGGTTTCGTTTGATACACCGCTCCACAATGGTGATGTAATTGAAATTATGGAAAAAGCATCAGCCAGACCGAGCGCCAAGTGGCTCGACTACGCGCGCACAAGCATGGCTCGCAGACATATTAGACTTAGTCTTGAATTAGACGAACGTGGCACTATTTCTTCTAAAGGCGTACTTAGACCCGTAAAACTTCGTAAAAAGCGCGCTCCTAAGGACGAGAAAGAAAAGAAAGATTAAACCGTGAAGTTGTTCACGGAGTAGAGGTCTTCTTCTGGCTCCGCGACTATTGGGACTTGTACTTCTGCAACAGTCACTTCGCTAGGGGCATCTGTAACTAACGTGGTATTCGGGTGAGGAAGCACTTCTTCAGAACCCTGAGCAAATACAGGTGGGTCTACGGGCGCAAGGAAATCTCCTGTAATAACTTCTGCAACAGCAGCGGTTGCTTCAGGCGACATGCGAGCTTCCTCTTCATGACGTTCTGCAAGAATTGAAGCAATATGTGAAAGATCTTCAGGAGAGAAGAATTCAATAAGTACCCTACCGCCATTGGGACGATTCTCTATGAGTACGCGAGTACCAAGCGTTTCCGTTAGACTGCGCTCAAGATCCATCATCTCTGGTGTCTTGTCGTGTTTGCGAATCTTATCTTGTGCTAGACGGCGCGCCATTTGCTCAACAACACGCACTGATGTTTTCTTGAGTACAATTTCTTTAAAGAGTGTGTCGCGCTCTTCAGGGCGATCGGTGAGCATGAGGAGTGCACGAGCGTGACCTTCAGTAATATCTTTGTTTACGACTGCTTGCTGCACTGCTTCAGGAAGTTGAAGGAGGCGAATAGAGTTCGAAACGTATTCACGACTACGACCAATCTTAACGCCAATTTCTCCGTGCGTAATACCAAAGGTTTCAGCGAGCTGTGCGAGTGCCTTTGCGCGGTCAATAGAGTTTAGATCTTCACGCTGAAGGTTCTCAATGATCGCAAGCTCAAGCTTCATACGATCGGTCTGTTCGCCTGCACGAATTACAACAGGCACCTCACGAAGACCAATAAGCTTACTCGCACGGAGTCTACGTTCTCCGGCAATCAGCTCATATGCAGTCTGAAGACCGCCGTCAGGCTTCTCAATGTCCTTGCGGGTGACAACGAGTGGCATAAGCACTCCGTACTGACGAATAGACTCAGCAAGACTCTTGAGGTTTTCTTCGTTGAATTCAATACGAGGCTGGTATGGATTTGGCGTGATGCGGTCTATTTCTACCCAATATACCGAATCATATTTCGTCGGAATGTACGTCTCGTCTTTCATTACTATGCATTCTACCATCAGGTTACACTTTGCGCGTACCAATTCTCTACAGTAGGATGTGCAGAAGGCAAATGTTTTGCCTTCTGCACAAAGCTGGAGTGGCGGAATTGGTATACGCGGAGGATTCAAAACCCTCTCCTTCGGGTTGTGGGTTCAAGTCCCACCTCCAGCACAAAATGGAACGACAGAAAATAATAGCGGTTATAGGACCTACAGCATCGGGTAAGTCTGCACGCGCTGTGGCACTCGCAAAAGAACGTAACGGAGAAGTCATCTCTGTTGATTCGCGCCAGGTGTATCGGACGCTCGATATTGGTACCGAGAAAACCAGTCATGAAGAAATGGATGGCGTTCCTCATTATCTTATAGACGTGCGTGAGCCTGAAGAAATCTATAGTGCAGGTGACTTTGTGAAAGATGCCGAGGAGCTTATCTCTGATATGCATGAACGAGGCGTTACGCCCATATTAGCTGGTGGTACGCATTTCTATTTCGAAGCACTTTTATACGGGCTTCCTCCTTCCCTCGCCAATCCACTACTTCGAACAGAACTTGAAAAACTATCTGCAGACGAACTGTTTGCCGATTTACTAATTAAAGATTCTCGTCGAGCCGAACGTATTGATCCTAAGAATAAGCGTCGCCTAGTGCGCGCACTTGAAATAATTGCAGAGCATGGAAGCGTGCCTGAGCGCACGACGATAGATTCTAAATATGATGTTGAATGGGTAATTATTGATCCTACAAAAGAAGAGCTCCGCCCGCGCATCGACGCTCGCCTTGAACAGACAATTGCTCGAGGCCTTGTTGAAGAGGTGCGCGCTACGCGCGCACGGGTCGGTGACACACGCCTTAACGAACTAGGTCTTGAGTATCGTATTGTTGGTGAATACCTGCGTGGTGAGCGAAGCGAAGCTTCGCTCCTACCCGCTCTATCCACCAAACTCTGGCACTACGCGCGTCACCAAAAGGCTTGGTTGCGCAAACTCCGCGCATTAACTGAAATTGAGCGTGATACAGTTTAGATATGAAAAAAGCTGTAGGAATTATCGTGTTCTTTCTTTTCTTCTTGTTACTACTTGGTGCAGTACTTTTTAAAGTTTTTGCACCAAGTAAGTCGAACAATACAGCGGTGACTCCTGTTCAATTCCCCACTGCGTCTGCGCCCGTAGGCGTAGCTGAAGAGGATCCTGCTCAATTTGTGCAATCATTTTATACTTGGTACCTACAGAATTATTCTCGAGATCACGACTTCCCTCATTCAGAGAATCGAGACGAAGTACTTAGTCCATGGTTAGCAAGCGATTTGCTTGCTAATTGGGATCAGATCGTTTTAGACAATGATGTGAATCCCGTGTTACTTACTGCAGATGATCCTTCAGTTTGGGGTAATGAAATCTCTGCACGCCTCGCGTCGCAATCTATACGTACGAGCATTGTATACGTAACGATGGGATCAGGAACTACCCTACATGCTTACAACGTAAGTCTTGTTAAAGCATCAGATGGCACCTGGAAAATAACCGGCGTTGCGAGCACTATTTAGTACTATTTACCGTTCAGAGAAAAGTGAACCGGATCGTTTGAGAGTGCGTTAATAAATCCATAAGCACTACCATGCGCCTTTACCCATGTCTTTCCTGCTCCACCAATATCTACAGCCACACCCGTTGAATGATTTGATCCTGACCCATTTAATGAACATGGTATTGCGGCTGTAAGCGTTGTGCAGACAGCCTTACCATTAACAACGTGGCAGCCATTATTATTCCATGCAGCAGTTTGCTGATCGGGAGTTCGGTATGCCGAGCTAACCACAAGCGTAACGCCATCTTTTGCTGCCGCAGCTTTCATCTTTGCAAAACGTTGAGCTGCTTCTGCAATGAGTTTGTGTCCGCTAGAGTCTATTGCCACAAGTTGAGAATCTGGAATTACCACGCAACGGTCTCCACCAGTGCCACCACCAGCCACACTATTTATCATAGTTCCAGGCGCTCCAGTGACGATACTCCATGAGCCTGAAGTAATAGAAACTGGTTCTGTTGCGGCAATACAAGTGTCATTGCCCTTTGAAGCCAGAATGGAGTTCCAAGGTCCGAAATCACTACTATTGTCGTATAAGGTCTTCATAATGAAATCCACAATGAGCCATGCCGCGAGTATGACGATGATTCCTATGACGGCATTCATGATTCTTGTCTTACCCTGCTCACGTAGGCCAGGACTTGCTGAGCTTGCCATAAACAATGCACCTGCATAGGCGAGCCACAACACAAAAACAAGCACGGAGAGTGATATTAAAACGTTTACGCCGTTCTGAACTGTTTGCAAAACACAGCCATACCCTGCCGCGCTTGTAATGAGTGATCCGTCTGGAGCCGTTTGGTTCTCACAATGACACTCAGCAGGAACGATAGGATTCAGGAGGCTGTTCGTTGCAGCAAGTGCTTGTAACGGACTTAACAAGAAGAAAAAGGAAAGAGCGGCTCCAGCTATCGCAGTTTTCATATAGCTCTAGTGTATCTTACGATGGCAGCAATACCGCGTTTGGGCAGAAACTGAAGCCAAGGTTCATTCCTGTGTACTGACTACTAACACTATTGGATGCGTAGACCGCATAGTTTAAAGTACACATCTGTTCCTTATTGGCTCCCAATAATTGCATAAGATATTTTTCTGCCTTTATGCGATTTTCGCCAATCGGTTCTTGCAAAAGTCCAATTACAAAGTATTTGGTTGACTCAATGTATTTAATTAAATAAGGAGCAGTTTCATTCTCAGATTCACCCACTGGCTGGTAGCCCACGTAGTAGTAACCAGGATTATTAGGATCCTCTTTAACATTAGGGTTATTGAAAAAACTATTTTGTGCACTTGTAGAAGCGGTTCCGGGAGTTGAGGTACTGGTAGGGAAATTAACCGATTGTTGAGGTGTTTTCTGGGGCGCGGGGCTTTTAAATAACCAAAAACCAACGGCGATTAATACCAGAAGAAGAAATAGTGCACTAAGTATGATAGGTATTTTTTTCATAGTAGATGGTTTTTAATGCGGGTCATATTTAGCCACACATGCAACAGCATTTGGATTCCAATACTGTCCGTTCCTAACGTTCCCACACCCTCCTGAACTATGGCACATACCCGTCCACGGCTGGTATCCCTGATTTTTGAACATAAGCACTGCAGCTTGGCGATTACAAGCATCATTTAAACGTGAGGTCGCTGCTGAACAATTACCACTATGGAACTTAGGATTAGACCAGTTGGTTCCCGTAATCTGGAACAATCCTTGTGCACCAGTACCGCTATTTCCTTTATTTGCACCACCGGCACTTTCAGTAACGGCAATACACGACATTGCTTGAGCTTGAGCAGTGGTAATACCTTCTGCCTGCATAACTTTTACACTGCAGGAAGTGTTGCTATCGCTACACAAACCCTTAGCGACGCCCACACCACCCGCCACACTACTTGTCATAGTCCCTGGTGCTCCAGTAACGATACTCCACGAACCAGAAGTCAGAGCAACAGGATCTTGTTCCTTTATGCAGTAGTCATCACCGTTGCTTTTAAGAATACTATTCCAAGGTCCAAAGTTCTCTCCTGAGAATGCAGTGGTTGGGTCGTAAAGCGTCTTCATTATGAAATCAACGGTTACCCATGCACCAAGTATTACGAGCATGCCTATGACGCCATTTGCAAGACGCGTCTTACCTTGTTCACGCAATCCGGGGTTTGCCGAACTCATAATGAATAAAGCACCTGCATAGGCGAGGTAGAGAACGCAGATAATTATTCCTACAGAAATCCCTACGTTAATGGCATTTTGCAGAGTCTCTAATATGCAGCCCCAGCTGGGTGCAAGACCGAAGCAAATACATTGGCCAGACTGAGCAATTATTGGTTTAAAAACTCCCACCACACCCGCAGCGTGGCTTGCGTTTGGCAAAAGCAATCCTACCGCTGACAAAGTGCCAAGTGAAAGAAATGAGAGCAATCGTGAGCGCGCCATAGTCGTATGTTCATTGTACGTCATATAGCTCAATACAATTGCTCGATTCCCCACTTCGCGCCTCAATGCAACATCTGTATTTTGGTACGCAAATCTGGTACCCTTCACATTACAGGGCCTGTATCAGTTGCTTGCACAGATACAGGCTCATCGTTCGGCTAATTCGTCTGAATAAGAATTCAGTCTCATTGCCTCTCTCAGGGCCTGTAGTTAAATGGTATAACTTCGGATTCCAAACCCGACGTCCTAGGTTCGATTCCTAGTGGGCCCGCTTGAGTTTATTAAAAGAAACAACCCATCTAGCGGGTTGTTGTAGGTTGTCTTAATGCAGGGTCAGACCTGGCAATCTTATCCTGACGCATAGGCGGCCTTCTTTTGAGCTTCGCGTTCTTGACGATCACGTGGACCTGGCGGCGTACATCCCAAGAAGTAGAAACCTGACAAGATCGGTATCCATGCCCCGAAGCGGTACAAATCGAATATGAATCTGTGCGCTGCAAACGCTAATAGAATATTAAGCGTTCCAAACACAACCGTGATGTACAAGAAGAATTGTCGATTCTCGACTTCAATGCGCGGTGCATCCCTGAAATTTTCTGGTAGTGTACCAGGTCGCAGATTTTTCCACTTCGTCTCTTGAGTTATCGCTGTTTTTATGCCAGAAAAAGCAAAATAGAATTCCATCAGGCAGATGAAGGACAGGAAAATTGGGTCAGGAATTACTGCTTTGCCTGTAAGCAGGTAATACATAAGCACTACGAGCACTACGGTCCCAAACATTACAAGGTACTTTGAGACTGTGAAATTGCTCACACCGGAGCGTTTATACAATCTGATTGAAGTGGGATTGAAAACCTTATCCAGAAGGTACAGATCTAACTTGCGGAACATCTCTCAGATCCTTTCTATGGCTACCTACGTAGACTGGGTCACAGGTCGACTCTTGTCAAGGATATATTCAGTCGAATCTCGTCCCACAGGGCCCGCATTGACTTTTATATAAATACGTGTTTATTTCACTATGGAGCGAGGCCAGGTTGCACTGGATGTCAGAAAGGTCAATGGAAGACCTTCCATATCGTCTGTTTGGGAATCAGGACGTAATGGAATCGGATAATGATAGTCTCCAACCCTTCCCCTTCCCTTGTGGAAGCAAGCGGGTTCGCGTTTCTTTCTTGGTACAATCTAAGAAAGAAATAAGCATATGGCACACATTAGCATTTGTGTTTTGGTCAAAAACGATAGCAATCTGAGCTTGGAGGATCTTGCCCATGAAAAGGCATGGCCTCTACTTGATAAATACTTGCTCGAAGAGGTTGAGCCGTATAAAAAGTACCTTGAAGAAGAAGACATTTCCTATATGAAAAAACGGTACGCCACCGAAGACCTGAATGTGCTTGCACCAAAGGTTGAGGACTGGAACGGAGGAATGGATGCGGCGGTAGATGAAGGCGGCTTGTACGCTACCTATACCGATAATCCTAATGCTCATTACGATGCTTGGAATCTCGTTGACGAGGTACCACCTGCAGAGTTTGGGCGTGTCTTTTTCGGAGAAACTGGTGAATACAAAGTTTGTCATGCGATTATCACGCCTGACGGAGAGTGGATTCAGGAAGGTCCCTTTACGTACGGTGCAATATCTGAAGAAGCAAATCGCCAGATGGATGCGTGGATTGAGCGCATGAAGGAAGTGCTGGAAAAGCATAAGGATTGCATCGCTCTCCTAGCTGACTGTCACTTCTGATTTCAAGAGCCCCGAGATTACATCAAAGGGCTCTTTTCTTTACTCAATTTCGTTCGAATCTCGTCACACAAGGCCCGCACTTGACAAATAAGTAATATTACTCTATATTAACAGAGTACATTAGATTTGGGGAAAGTAAATGAACATTCCTGCTCTCTGCGTCTGCGCAGCAGCTATCGTGAGTTTGATCGTTATCAAGATCATGTTTTATTCTCGGAAAAGTGCTATCACGGTGACCTGGATCCGTCGGGCACCTCCGACTGACCGAATCCGCTACGGTCATTACAAGATTACCGATAGAAACGGTACTCGTCTCATTCGGAAACGATGAGCACTATGCACCTCCGCAGCTTTATGGCTCGGGGGTGCGATTCTTTTATATCCAAAGAAAAACCGCCCACTTTCGTGGGCGGTTTTTCTTGAAGTCTTTTACTTCTTCACTTCCTTAAAGATTTCGCGCTTGCGAGTGTTCTTGTCGAACTTCTTAAGCTCGAGCTTACGCTCTACCTTCTTCTTGTTCTTGCGGGTAAAAAGAACGTGTCCTGACGCGCTTTTTACCTTAACGAGGTTTACCTGTGACATATCGCCAGTTTAGCACTAGCCAGCTTACGAGGCAACTGATGCCAGCTTCTGAGGACTTTTCTTAGCTCTAGCAGCTGACTTCTTAACTTCGAAGTGCGGCTGGCCATTTTTAAGGGAAACTACGAGGGTTCCTCCCTCCAGGATACCTTGGTCAACCATTAGGGACGCGATTGGCGTAAGTATGGTGTCCTGGATGGCACGTTTGAGTGGACGAGCGCCATATTGGCGGTTGTACCCCTTCTCAGCAAGCCAGGTTCGAACTTCTGGTTCAATTGAGAGCGTAATGCGCTTACCACCGAGACGCTCAATGACTTCACGCACTTGGTTCTCAACGATACTTGCAAGAGATTCCTTGCTGAGTGGATCGAAAATAATGATGTCATCGAGACGGTTAAGGAATTCCGGACGGAAGTTATCTTTGAGTGCTGCCATAACTTTTTCCTTCACTTGATCATACTGAGCAATATCGTCTGCTGCACTATACCCGAAGCCAATAGAAGCCATGCGATCCATGAGTTCTCCACCAATGTTCGAGGTGAGAATGATGATCGTGTTCTTGAAGTTCACCTTTCTTCCCTTTCCGTCGGTAAGATGACCAGAATCCAATACCTGAAGAAGAATATTGAATACTTCAGGATGCGCCTTTTCTATTTCATCAAAGAGAACGACAGAGTACGGTCGGTGACGGATTCGTTCAGTGAGTGAACCTGCCTCCTCATAGCCGACGTAGCCTGGGGGCGCACCAATAAGCTTTGCAATTGAATGCTTCTCCATAAACTCACTCATGTCGACACGCACGAGTGCGTCTTTGTCATTAAACATGAATTCAGCAAGACGTTTCGAAAGTTCAGTTTTACCAACACCCGTTGGGCCGAGGAAGAGGAATGAACCAATCGGACGATTAGGGTCAGAGATACCAACGCGTGAGCGCTTCACGGCATCGGCAACAATCTTAATTGCATTGTCCTGGCCGATGACTTCAGTGGTCAGTTCATTCTGCATACGTGAGAGTTTTGATGCTTCTTCTTCGATCATTTTAGAGACAGGAATACCAGTCCAACGAGAGACCACTCCCGCTACTTCATGTTCAGTTACCTCCTCGTGGAGAATGCGTCGTGATTTCTGCAACACTTTCAAGCGCTTTGCCTTTCCTTCTAGATCCTTCTTGAGCATTGGTACACGTCCGTAGTGAATCTCGGCAGCAAGACCAAGGTCGCCGGTAGATTCTGCATTATCAGCAGCAACACGAAGCTTCTCAAGTTCTTCCTTGATTGCGCGAATTCCCTGGATAACCTCTTTTTCATTCTTCCATTTAAGTTCTAGCTCAGATGTCTTTTCGCGAAGGTCAGCTATTTCTGTATCAATACCCTTAATGCGCTCGCGAATCTCCTTTGCGTGTTCGCGTTCTTTGCCTGCTTCTGTTTCGTCATCTTTCTTAAGTGCTTGACGTTCTATTTCAAGTCTGCGAATACGACGGTCAGTTTCTTCAAGAAGTGGTGGCTTATTTTCAAGTGCGATGCGAAGTCCTGATGCTGCTTCGTCGATTAAGTCGATAGCTTTATCTGGCAAGAAACGATCACTGATGTAGCGGCTTGAAAGTTCAACAGCAGAGACAATTGCTCCATCAGTAATGCGTACGCCATGGAAGAGCTCGTACTTATCACGTAGGCCACGAAGGATGGCGATTGCGTCTTCAGCAGTTGGCTCATTAACAAACACCGGCTGGAAACGTCGTGTCATCGCTGAGTCCTTTTCAATATGCTGCTGGTACTCCTTTAGGGTTGTTGCACCGATCATGCGAATCTCGCCGCGCGCGAGCGCTGGCTTAAGCATGTTACTTGCATCCATTGAGCCTTCAGCCGCTCCTGCTCCCATAATGGTGTGGAGCTCATCTACGAAGAGAATTACTTTACCGTTTGATTTCTCAACTTCCTTCATAACGTTCTTCATGCGCTCTTCGAACTCGCCACGATACTTTGTACCAGCAATAAGCATTCCAAGGTCGAGAGATAGGAGTTCTTTACCCTTTAAAGACTCAGGCACATCGCCAACTGATAGTCGTTGTGCCAATCCTTCAGCAATGGCAGTCTTTCCAACACCTGCTTCACCGATGAGTACTGGGTTGTTCTTGGTACGTCGTGAGAGGATTTGAATAACGCGATGAATTTCTTGATCGCGACCTATAACAGGGTCGAGTGAGTTTTCTGCAGCGAGCTTTGTAAGGTTTCGCGTGTACTTTGCAAGTGCACGGAAACGTTTTGGCTCAGCTACTTGTCCGTCCTTAGAAGTCTTTAGTTCTTTGAGCACTGCTATTACGGTCTCTTCATCGATCTTGAATCGATTAATACTGTCAGCCGCTGGACCTGGATGTTCTAGTATTGCAACAAACAAATGTTCTGTACCAATAAATGAATCATTCATTGACGCAGCAATCTTCCCTGCTGACTCAAGCACTTCGGCGAGTTCAGGAGTGAGGTAGAGATTAAATGACGGAGAAAGAATGGTTGCCTGCTCAGGTGACTCGAGCGTTTCAAGCAACATGTCTGCGAGCAGCATGGTGTCGATGTCCATACGGTCGAGTACAGAGAACACTAAGCTTTCTTCCTGGTGAATAAGTGCGGTCAGTAAATGAAGCGGACTCACATGGTTTTGACCACGTTCAATAGCAAGCTCATGAGCTCGCTTTATTGCTTCTTTTGCTTTTGCGGTGAAATTTTTGAATGGTGACATATAAAATGTGTATTGCTTATAAAAGACTTATTTATTAGCGGAACTAGCGAGCAGAGCAGAAATGAGATCGGCGGAAATAAGAAATCCTGGTTTAGCACTTCCAATACCTATTACGAGACCTGAGAGGTCAACGACGCCTGCCCCTACGGGAACTGATGTAAGCGTTGTCTGAATTTCAGTTGCGCTAACCTTACTTATGATGCCGGTTATGGCAGCAGAATCTTTCGTGATCGCAGCGACAGTTTGGCCTTGTTTTAGGGTTGCAGCCGCTGGTAGTCCTGCTTCGGGAGCACTAGGGAGTTTCATGTCATCTGCAAATCCATAAATTGCGACCGAATCGTTATTTCGTGACAACGATGCTTGTGCAACAGAACCATCAGAGAACTGAATAAGTGCTTCCTTTGGAAGACCAGTAACCGCCGCAGTCGCTATTGCACGAGCCTTAGGAAGATATACACCAAAGGCAATCGCAGGGGTCGTGGTAGCTCCTTTGTAAATAAGAGTCGTACGAGCAAGGTCATTTGAGACTGCTGCCGTCAGAAGTTGTTCCGTGGTTGGTACTGGCTTTGACGGAGTCGACTTTATTGGATTTACAACCTGTATTGGGGTCGAGATTGTTTCTATCGTATGGTCCACGATGCGATTCACCGTCTGCGTTACCGTAAGTGGCGCGTTATCGACCATAGATACGGTAAGCACTGCGGTCGCGATGGAGACTACGAAGTTCACCATGACCGTAAGCAGGAGCAGTTGGGACTTCGATAGTTCTTCGATATCCATATAGGTAGTATAGCAAATTGGATTGCCAGCCCATAGGGGGATATCGCAATACTCAGCCCACTAAGCCTGGTCTAAAAAGGTTACGGCGTTCACCAATTCCTTTGCAAATCTCGTGATCTCAGATAATTTTGTAGTTGGACCAAATGAAATTCTAAGGGTCGATATAGCGCGCTCTTTATCTTGGGTGAGTGTATAGACCACGGTTGAACCACTTTCTGTGTCAGTCTCACAGGCACTCTTTGTTGAGACTGAGAATCCTGCCGCATCGAGAAGCATTACAAGATAATCAGTATCGCGACCGAGCAGCGATATATTCAAGATATGCGGTACTGAGTGCTTTCCTGAATTGATGATTACATTCCCCATGCTTTGCGAAGAGTTTGTAAGGTACGAAAGTAATGCTGTTCTCAGTTTGAATGCACGTGCTGAAAAGTTCTCATGCTGCTCACGACATTCCTCGAGTGCTGCAGCAAAACTTGCTGCAAGAGCGGTAGGTTCGGTTCCTGGACGAAGACCCTGTTCCTGTCCCCCACCAAATACAATTGGAGATACTGATCGTAATTGTGGAACTATAAGCACTCCGATACCTCGTACTCCACCTACTTTCGATGCATCAAGCGTCATAAGGTCTGCACCAATCCGTGTTCGTTCTATTATTTCAACCAGTGGCAATTGACTTGCATCAACGTGTAGCAGAGCGCTCTCAGTGAACCCTGCCTTATCAATAGCGGTGCGAAGTGCTCGTGTGTCATACCGCGTACCAGTTTCTCCACAGACAGCATCACACGCAATAAGAATTGTTTCAGGACGAAGTTGTGCCATAAACGCCGGTACGTCTATTCGCGAATCATTTGCGTTAGTACGCTCTAGCGCGATTGGATCACCTTGAACTCCTGTCTTTTTAAGTTCTTCAATGGTTTTAAGTGCTGAAGAATGCATCGTTGGGAGATAGAGTATATGCATGCTCATACGCGGCACTCCTTTTGATTCAAGTGCACGAACTCGACCTTGTAGCGCGATTGCATTTGCTTCGGTAGCGCCGCTGGTAAACACCACCGCTGATGC
>JBDSUM010000018.1:0-2754 GCA_039927695.1 Minisyncoccota bacterium | reverse complement strand
GCAGGAGAACTTAATCCGACAGGTAAGAAGAAGCTGGAGCGGCTTGAGAAGGGTCGCGAAGCGGCCCTTCTGATAGAAAACTTCCGTACTCAGAAAGAACAACGTGGACTATATGGTTACACGGACGTTCTTCGTATCGTTACTGACGCACTTAAAGAAGACGACGCACTCAGAGCAGATTTACAAGAAAAATACCAATACGTGCTCGCCGACGAACACCAAGACGCTAACGCTCTACAGCATGCGCTTCTCGATGCTCTGGCTTTTGACGATCATCCAAACCTCTTTATCGTAGGTGACGAGAAGCAGGCGGTCTTTGGATTCCAAGGTGCAGATTCGAGCCATTTTAGGACATTCCTGCAGCTTTATCCCCGAACGAAGGTATTGGCGCTAACTGAGAACTATCGCTCGTACCAGGGCATTTTGGACCTCTCACACACCCTCCTAGCCGGTCTCCCGTCTGCAACAGGTGAGCATGTGCAGCTTATAGGGTCCCGAGGTGATGGCGGGAAAATGCACCTCTTAGCGAGTGAAGACCCACTGGCTGAACGGGATCAAATTGCGACCCTCGTAGAACAAGCGATTGCCGAAGGAGTAGCGCCACATGAGATCGCGATCATTACTCTCAAGAACAGAACGGCAGATCTCTTTGCGCTCCATTTGCGTGCCCGTGGTATTGCAACGCTTCGTGCTGGTGATATCGATTTGGAAGGCAGGCCAAGTATTCGATTCCTGCTCTCACTCATGCAAGCAATCGCAGATCCGACAGACATTCCTTCGCTTCGCGAAGCACTGCTCGCACCGTGGTGGATACCGTCATTTTCGGAACGTGTTTCCTTCCTGCGTAGAAATCGAGACTATGAATTCATGGATGGGCTGGAAACAACATTTTCAGAACTCTTTGCCATTATTCAAAACCTTCAGGAACTTGCTGTTACTGTGCCACCTATCAATGCCTTCTCGTACCTCCTTAAAGAAACAGGAGCTCGTGCATTTTTCCTTGCAGGTGGAGAGCAAGTATCTGAAGACATTCCACTCGTGCGGCAGCTCATGGCATATATTGAAGATCTCACGAGGCGAAACACTAACGGCACCTTCGGAGAAATAATGCAGAGTTTTATGCAAGCACGTGAGCATGAGATTGGCAGTATAAAGACATCACTCACACAGCGTGAAGGACAGGTGACAGTGATAACTGCGCACAAGGCAAAAGGTATGGAGTTTGAGCGAGTGTTTGTGACGGCTCTTACGAGCCGGGAGTGGGAAGGTCGTGGAAAGAGTGCACTCATACCGTCGCCGTTCGACAATACCCGTGAGAAAGAAGAACTGGTGCGACTCTTTTACGTTGCTCTTACACGTGCTAAAAACGAGCTGGTTCTTTCGTATGCCGTAAACGATAGTGACGGGAAAGAGCAGTCTCCATTATCATTACTGCCATCTAGATTGCCATCAATCGACGTACCGTCTGATCCGATCCCGCTTATGCACGCTGTCACTGAACCATCGGCCCTTGTATGCGAGCTTACCGAGCGATACCTAACTCAAGACGGTCTATCGCCGAGCGCATACAATGAATATCTCGTCTCTCCTGCAACCTTCTTTGCTAAGCGTGTTCTACGTCTTAAAGAACCAGAAACTCGCGCTGCAGTCGTGGGAAATGCTGTGCACGCTGCGATAGCAACGTACTTGCGGCTATGTGATGGCACGCCCGAAGACCGAGCCATAGCTGCACATGCGGAGCTCGCCCGTTCTCTAACGCGGTCACTACTGCAGCGTGGAGACACCTTCGATTCGCTAACGCGTCACGCACACACATTGCTGGATTCATACCTAGGTAGCGAACTCCTTGGTCATGAAGCAGTTGCTGTTGAAGAGTCCTTCAGCGTAAAGAGGGTGGTCGATGGTAAAGAAATACTTCTTAAGGGGAAGGTGGACGCTGTATTTAAGAGTGATAGCGGCGAATGCATCGTAGACTTTAAGACGTCAACGACTATAGATAAGAAAGATCAGGCGAAGTTTGAACGCCAGCTTGCGTTCTATGACTTGGTACTCCGAGCAAATGATCACCCAACGACCAGCGCACTTATAATTCAAGTAAGTGAGGACGATGTTATTGAGCACCCTGTTGCTCTCACCGATGAAACGCGCAGCGAGCTTCTAAGTACCCTTGATACCGTTCTTCATGAATTGCTTTCAGGAAATTGGCGAGAAGGAGAAGCGTCTGAGTATGACGCAATACTAGAACTGTTCAAATAAGTAGAAGCAGAAAAGCCCCGGCGTAGCCGGGGCTTTTCTGCTTAGAACTACTACTTACGCATTCTCACGAGCCTCCGTCATATGATTTTGTATCATCTGCTTCACCTCATCCTGATTGCGCGCATTACCAATATAGTTTCCTTGAGAGTCGGTAACACGAATAAGATGCTCTGCCGCAGAAGATTCTTCTACTTTAGGCTGCTGAGTTACTGAACTCGTCTCTGATTCCTCGTGAGCATGTGATGGTGTTGGTCCTTCAAACATAGGCAATATATTATGGATTCCTTACTATCTTGCCACTCTGATTTTATTTGTCAATTATGTCGAAGTTGCCGCCGAAGCACCGAGTTTCGAAATAGCATCATCAAGTATCTTTTTCATGCTGCTATAGGGAACTGCACCATCAATCGTCACAGGCTTTTGATCTTTCACCATTAATATTGAGAATGGACTTCCACCAGCTCCCACGGCAAGGCCATTACTGAAGTCACTTGCTAC
>JBDSUM010000017.1:0-93594 GCA_039927695.1 Minisyncoccota bacterium | reverse complement strand
ATATCGATGGAGCGATCAAAAAGTCCCAATTCCTTAGGTAATTGCCGGAGCACGGAGTGGTCCGGCCCTCCATCAACTAACATGTCGATCCCAGTAGGTCCTTGAATAAGGATTGAGTCGCCCTGGCCGATATTAAGTACGGAAACACGCAGTCGTGGTTGTGGAACGTAGAAATACGTAATCCAGACATATATGTTCAGACCGACCAATACAACCATGACGGCATGCTTAAGTGTTGGTCGAAATAGGTATCGCATACTGTTCATGAGCATATCACCCGGCAAAGATATATACTGGTCATATAACAGCTGCTAGCACTATTCTTATGACTTATTCCGCACGCACGTTCGAACTTCCTGAACTTAAGGGACTTTCGAAAGACCAAATCGCTGTACACCTTGCTCTGTACGAGGGCTATGTGAAGCACAGCAATCTCATTATGGAGAAAATTGAGAAGCTTC
Source organism: Minisyncoccota bacterium (assembly GCA_039927695.1). Taxonomy (GTDB): domain Bacteria; phylum Patescibacteriota; class Minisyncoccia; order Phycocordibacterales; family Phycocordibacteraceae; genus C7867-001. The sequence goes on along the minus strand of JBDSUM010000017.1, from coordinate 93,133 downwards.
GCACTGAAGATGCTGAAGCGAACGCATTTGTCATTAATGAACTTCGCCGCCGCTTTGGCTTTGAGTTCGATGGTATGCGCATGCATGAATTCTACTTCGAACAGTTCGAAGGCGGTCCAAAGGCAGCTGATACAGAGTCCCCTATCGCTGACGTAGCAACCGAAAAGTACGGTAGCTGGGATGCATTCGTTGCGCACCTCAAAGAAGTTGCTGGTACACGAGGTATTGGATGGGTAGTCGTGTACTTCGATCCAAAGGGTCGTACGCTCCACACGGCGTGGGTGGATGACCATCAGCTCGGACAGCTTTCTGGTCTCCCTATCTTGCTTGCTCTCGACCTTTGGGAACACGCGTTCATGGTTGACTACAAGCCAGCGGAGAAAAAGACATACGTCGATGCATTTCTTGAGAACATGAACTGGGACGTTGTGGAGCGTCGGTTTATTTCGGAAGCAGTATAAGCGAGTCATAGTGGTTTTGTAAGCGCCCCGAAGCCTAAAGGCTGCGGGGCGCTTCGTCGTAAACGAAGTACAAGCCACGCGAGAAATACATATGAGACTACGGTCCACCAGAACGAGAACGCTGGAAGGATTATTTGCGCAAAAGGAAGACGTGCTGAAATCGTCGCAACATGAATTACATAGGTCAGAAGTATGTATGCAGGGAAACCAGCAATAAGAGGTAATACGGAAGAAATAAATCCTAAGGGAACACTGAGAACAGCAGCAAGAGTACTCAACCCCATTGCCGCCGGTATAACCGGCATGACCACTAAGTTAGCAGCTACCGCGACGAGCGAAAGGTTACCCGTCTGCCAAAGCAAGAATGGTAATACGCCAATCTGAGCTGCGAGTGTCGTTGAAAGCATCTCGCAGAACGTATCGTTCTTAATGAAACGAATACGTTCCGTTATGAGCGGAGTACCGATAATGAGACCGAATGTAGCGAGGAATGAGAATTGCAGGCCGGGATCGAAGACTAACAGGAGCGGATTCCAAAGTATGAGTAGGAAAAGTGAGACTGTAAGAATACGCATCACCTGGTACTGTTTTCCCGTGGCTCGAGCATAAAGCGCAAAGAGCGCCATAATACCGGCACGCAGCGCAGAAGTTCCAGCACCAGCTGCCAGAACAAAACAAATAATACTAACTGCAGCAATACTGGAAGCTGTACGTTTTCTAAGAAATGATAGCGTCCGCAATATATATTCCGCGACAATCATAACGTTATATCCAGACAACACAATTATCTGAAGCATCCCTGCTACCGTAAATGCATCAATGAGTTCCGTACCCAGACCCTGCTTCCCTCCTGCAACGAGACCAATAGCTAGAGCACTTTCTGGTTCAGGTAATGCTTCGTCCACCGCCTTTGTAAACGTATATTTTATTCCTTCCAGGACGCGCATAAATTTCAAGAACCAACTCGAGCTCTGACCATCAATAGTGATGTACGCAGGTTGAACAAGCGCAAAGACTCCGTCTTTGCGCAGAAACTGATCATACGCAAACATTCGTCCGCCATCTGCCTCAAAAGGTTTTGGTCGTGTGAGTTTTCCAGAGATAGATACTTCATCACCAATATGAGCCTCGGGATATAACTGCGCTGAAGCTATGATGCGCGTTGAAAAAATACCTTCGTTAATCTTGACTGTGAGTTTTTGATTTGACTCACGCATATCGGGCAAGAGTACGACAGTGCCGTGAAGTTGAACTTTTGTATCTATCAAATGAGTAAAGGAACTTGGGAGGTCAGCAGGTGCAAGATTCGTACGAGCCATGCCGCATGCAAAAGCGAGAACGCACATTGAAGTCACGATGTGAACTTTGCTCGGTTTGCGGAATGCAAATGCCGAAAGACTTACTCCAATGACAAAGACTGTGCCGATGTGTGGCCATGACACAGGCGCGAGCGATACGAGTGTAACGCCGAGCAAGAACGCACAGACAAAAAGATAGAGACCAATGTTGTGCATTGGTCTCTATCTTAAAACTCCATATATCAAATTATTCTAAACAAAAGATACAATCTTTCTGGAGATTTATACTCCCCTATCCATTGCTGCATTCGCAAGCGCATCAGCATCCTTATTGAACTCACGACGTACGTGCTCAAACGTAACGTGTGGAAATGATCGGGCAAGAATATTCTTCACTTCAAAGTAGCGTGGTACTAAGTTTGGGTGCTTCACCTTATACGCGCCCTTCAGCTGCTCAATGATGAGTTTACTGTCGAGACGAATATGAAGTTCGGAATGATTGAAGTGCCCTTCAGCGAATTCATCTCGAAGTGCTTTAAGTCCACGGAGCAATGCTTCGTATTCAGCAACGTTATTTGTCGCAACACCAATATAGTCCGACACATCAACAACGCGTTTGCCGATGTCGTCAAAGACAACAGCACCTGATCCTGCAGGGCCTGGATTTCCGCGGGCGCCACCGTCAGCGTAGAGAGTGTATTTCATAGAGCTAGTATACGACAAAGAACGTCTCTGGCGCTTAGAGTGAGATCGCTATGATGCGAAGACGAACCGGCTGACCACGCGCGAATTGATCGCGCTCAAGGTTTGCTAGCAGACTTATCGTCGAATTGGGCTGGAGCTGCTTTGGTGTGTCACCCAGCTCACGCTTTGCGTAAAAAGAAATTGCCTCAAGTGACTTCTGATCAAAACCATCATCACGAACGAGTGAAAGACGAAGATGCTCTTCAGCTTTACCAAACCAAGAGATTTTCTCAAGTCGAATGTTACGGAGCAAGAAGGTAGGCTTACGATTCTCCATACCAAACGGTGCGAATCGCTCGGTTCGCGCCAACTGCACATGCAAATTGTCGCTCTCAAGAATCTCGCTGTCTGCATATGTCGCACGATCAGCCATGCTCGACTGTGGGAGTTCTGCGAGAGCCTTACAGAGCTGTTCTTCAAAGAAAAACACCTGATCATCCTTTACTGTGAAACCTCCTGAGGCTGCGTGACCGCCAAATTCTTCGAAAACATCACTTGCCTGCTCCATTAGCGCGACAAGTGAAACACCATTTCCACCCGCACGGCACGAGCCCTTGGCTGTCGTTCCTCCTTCCCTGCCCCACAAAAATACTGGTCGGCCATATTCTTCAGCAACGGAGTTTGCAACAAGACCTAACAGTCCCGGTCGCCAATTAGGATCACCCATGGCGATAACGCTAGGAAGTTCGCCCTGTAACTTACGTTCCTCCAAACGCTCGTGTACTGCGCGAGTAACAGCCGCGCCTGTGGCGCGGCGTGAACGATTCACACTTTCAAGTAACTTGGCGAGTTCATCGGCCCGAGTTTCGTCTTCCGTCGTGAATAGTTCAAAGGCATCACGTGGATTTCCCATACGACTCGTAGCGTTCACTCGCGGAGCGATCATGAAACCAACATCGTCCTCGGTAATGAGTCTTTGGTTGACGCGCGCAACCTTACAGAGCTTCTGAAATCCAATGCGTGGACTCTTCCGCATCACCAAAAGACCATACTTTGCTATTACGCGATTCTCTCCGGTAAGCGGCACCATGTCGGCAATGGTCGAAAGTCCTGCCATGTCGAGCAACCATTTCTCCCAACCAGGTGCAATATCTTCCCGTCCTTTAAATCCAACTTTCAATATTGCGCATGAAAGTTTCCAGGCAAGTCCTCCACCACAGAAATCTCTATATTCATTTGTCTCTCCGTCTTGTTTGGGATCAATAATCGCAAACGCTGGTGGCAAGACTTCTTGAGGAAGATGATGGTCGGTAATAATTACCTCAACACCTAGCGAATTTGCGTACGCAACTTGTTCAACGTCTGTAATCCCTGAGTCGACAGTAATGATGAGGGTCGTGCCTTCATCAGCAAGTTTTTTAATGCCATCAATATTTAAACCGTACCCTTCCAGGTGACGATGAGGAATATAGTTCGTAAAGTTCGCTTTAGCTTTCTTTAGGAAATCATGGAGAACAACGCCACCAGGAATACCATCACAGTCATAGTCGCTCCATACGGTGATTCGTTCTTGCTCGTCAATTGCTTTTGCAACGCGCTTCGCTGACTTCTCCATATTGAGGATATTGAACGGATCACCAATGTGGTCGTCGTATGACGGAGAGAGAAACGCTTTGGCTTCTTCAGGTGACGTTATCCCGCGCCGCGCTAAAAGCGCGGCGGTATAATCGTCGTGCTCTTTCAGTGCTTCGCGGACAGTTTCATCGATGGGATCGTAGAGTGAAAACATAGATAGTAGTGTTAGTATACCGAAAAGCCTTATCCTTTGCTGCTATGGAAAAAACCTTATTTCAGAAAATAATTGATCGCGAACTTCCCGCTGAGGTCTTATATGAAGACGCTGACGTAATCGCCATATTGAACAGATTCCCGAACATCGATGGTGAGACATTAATTATTACAAAGCAACCAATACCCTACGTATTTGATCTGGAATCAGGAGAATATTTACGCCTTATGGAAGTTGCTCGAAAGATGGCAAAAGTTTTGGATCGGACATTTAATACGTTACGCACATGCGTAGTAATTGAAGGACTCGACGTTCCTCATGTTCACGTGCGTCTCTACCCGATCACTACTCCGCATCTCAAACTCACCCACGGACCTGAAGCGAGTGATGATCACCTCAAGTTAATAGGAGATAAGATTCGTCTAAATCTAGAAAGCTAATCGAGGACTTGTATTCCAGGCAACGTACCTTTAGCAAGAAAGTCGAGCATTGCGCCACCACCTGTCGAAATAAATGAGAAGCGATGTGAAAGATTTAATTCTTCTACCGCGGCAACCGTGTCACCTCCACCCAGTATCGAATATGCGTCTGATACAGCGATAGCTTTTGCCAATCCTTCCGTAGCTCCCGTAAATCCTTTTTCGTAGAGACCTAGCGGGCCATTCCAAAGAACAGTCTTTGCTTTAGATGTTAGTGCTGCGAGTGCTTGAATTGTTTTTGGGCCATCGTCATACACCGCCTTATCAGCAGGAACGTCATCGAGTCCCACTGCATTTCCTTTTGTTACATCTTGATCTGGAAGTGCTACGACCTCATCGATTGGAAGCATGAGTTTTGGATTCTTGAGGAGTCTGCGAATGCCAAGCTCGTCTTGCCCTGCCGACACGAGCGACTTCCCAACACTGTGCCCCGACGCAACCATAAAATCATTCGCGAGCGCTCCTCCAACGAACACGCGGTCGTAGGAATTCAACAGCGCGTTTAGCACTGGCTCTTTGGTAGAAAACTTTGCACCACCGATAACAGCAAGTGACGGACTCACCGGCTTCAAGGCCTTCGTGAGCTCCTCAACTTCTAGCAGTAACTGCAAGCCCGCATAGGGTGCGAGTAACTTTGGTACGCCCACTACAGACGCGTGCTCGCGATGACATACATCAAAAGAATCCTCCACGAAAACATCAGCAAGTTCTGCGAGTGCCGCTGCAAACTGTGGACTATTCTTTGTTTCTCCAACATCGCGTCTAAGGTTTTCGAGCATTAACACTCCCCCTGCAGGTAAGTTCCGTACTGCCTCACGTGCCTTCGCCCCCGTCGTTACAGAACAAAATAGAATTCCTGGTACAAACTCTTTCATTGCCTGGTACACAGGCTCAAGAGTTTCCGTTCCCTTCTCACCAATGTGACCGATCAGAACCACTCGGGCATGCTTCTTTCGTAGGTATTCAATAGTGGGTATAGCCTTTCGTAGTCGAAAAGAGTTCACTACAACCCCGTTCTCAACAGGCACATTAAGCGCAGCACGCACAAGCACGGGAATATTCTCTAGCTTTGGGATCTTAGTAATGCTTTTCATTTCTGAATCATACCGCAAAGGTCTATACTGTTCTCTATATGGAACCCGATATCTCTGTACGTTTAACAGCGCTCGAAGCAAAAATAGACGCAGTCTACCTATCAGTTGAAAAGACGCGAAAGTATTTCCTCACATCGGCAATCGTTACGGTTGTTATGGTTGTACTCCCTATCGTCGGTCTACTCTTTGTAATTCCGTCATTCCTGAGTTCCTACACGACAAACATTGATAGTCTCACGCAGTAACGCGAGAAACTTACGAAACTGCTTTTATAAGAGCGGTGAATGTCGTGACATCCACGCTTGCGTGTCCTACCAAAAAGCCGCTAATGTCGGTGCCACCTGCAAGCTCGCGTGCATTCCCTGGCTCAACTGAGCCTCCGTATAAAATCTTTGTTGCTTCAGAAGCGCGTCCTGGCAAATAGTTACCGAGAACCTTTCGAATATACAGAACCATTTCCTGCAGATCGTGCGGAGCGAGTGCTTCCGATGCGTCCTTCCCTATCGCCCATATAGGCTCATACGCGATAACCACACGCATGCGTTCCTTTGGTGATAATGGTTCGTAGATAGCTGCAATCTGTGTACGGAGTCCAAGCAGATAGTGAGCATCGGCATCACGTTCTCGCTCTCCGATACAAACGATTGGTATAAGTCCTTGCGCAAGTGCATGACGAACCTTTGAAGCAACCACCTCGTCGGTCTCACCCATGACGCGACGTTCTGAATGACCTAGAATCGCATACTGCACACCCATTCCTGAAAGAAGCGCTGCAGTCGTCTCCCCTGTTGTGGCACCGCCTGTTGTGTCAGAAATATCTTGTGAGGCAAATACTACCTTTGACTTGTTGTCAGCCACTAACAGTCCGAGAAGAGGTGCAGGTGGCGCAAGGATTATTTCAACACCAGGCTTTAGTGCAGCACGCTTCGCACTCGCAAAAAGAGCCTTCCCTTTCGCAGCTGACTCTACATATGCTTTCCAGTTCGCTGCAATGATCATTATCTAAATCGTACCATGCCGGCTGTATGAGCTTTTGGTTCGAACCCTACTCTGCCAGCATTTCTTGAAAAGTAGGGTTTAGGGGTGCTAAAGCGAAGATGTTATACGGAGATTTATAGCTTACTTGTTGAATATTCCTATTGAGCAGTGTCGAGTTCGATAGTGCTTCTGAGAGCAGTTCACGCTTTCGGGCAGGAAGTGCATGTTTGTACTCATCCGCCAAGGAATTACCTTGTTTAAACTTGGAATAAATGAGTTCGATAGTAACGAGAGGGTCATGAGCTTTCTTCTCTAGTTCTTGAATTCGCTTGGTGAGTCGCACTGACTCATTGTCAATTTCCTTTAATTTAGCCCTATACAGCTCTACATCAATGTCGCCCTCGGTATATGTGTCGACTAACCTGGACTTGCGTGTAGCGAGCGTTTTTAGGGCTTTCTGAGCATCTTCTAGTGAGTGGTCTTGAGTACCTTTGGAGTGTTCTACTTCTTCGAGTTTTGCTTTGTATACGATATCAATCATTCGTTGGCTTATCTTGAGCTTGTTGAGGTCGAGGGTAATTTGTTTATGTAGTTCAGTTTCGTTCGCATTGAACGAGCGTTGATCACAGATACCTTTTCCATTAGTGCAGTGATAGTAGACGTACTTTGCTTTCTTGAGTTCAGCAGTAATGGCACAGCCACAGTTAGCGCAGGTAATGAAACCGGAGAGAGCGAATGAAAGTGTCTTGCTCCGCGGTTTACTTTTCTTAGCGCAAACTTCTTGGCACTTATCGAATAATTCAGAAGAAATAAGAGGTTCATGATTTCCTAAATATTGAGTACTGTTTGATTCCATGATTCCGCAGTAGAAAGAGCTTGTAAGTATTTTCTGTATGCCAGATTTGTATACTTTCTTGCCGGATGAAGTTCGTAGTCCTTGCTCAAAGAGTGCTGTAGAGATTGACTGATGGCCGTGAAGTCCAGTTGAGTACATCTCAAATATCTTTTGTACGTAGGGAGCACGTGCGGTATCTACAGCAATAGTCTTAGTTACTTTTTCGTTTATATAGCCGAATGGAGCACGGTTAATCCAATCGCCACGCTTGAGCTTTTCTCTATTCCCTCGTTTAACATTGAGACTCTTTTGATCGTTTTCTAGCTTTGCTTGGGAGCAGAGCATCATGAGCATGAACTTACTGTTTGGATCGTTCTTAAATTCTTGAGAATAAGTCTTTACAGTGATTAGTTTTCCACTATCCATAAGGTCTACGAGCTTTCCCAAATCGCCTGCATTTCTTGAGAGACGGTCAGGAGCCCAGGTGAGTATTGAGTTATACAGACCAGAGTTGATACCAGCTATCATACGATTAAACTCAGGACGCATATCAGCTTTCTTTGCCGAGTGAGATTCTCGGATAATTTCTACAACGTTAAGTTCATCACGCTCAGCAATACGCTTCATTTCATTCTCCTGAGCGTCCAGGGACATTATCTGACGTTCCTCGCTTTCTGAGGACTTACGAATGTATAAGACGTACTTTTCCATACTTAGCCGCATTATGCCTCAAGCTCGTAATTCCTCAAATTTATACCGTCAGCAGTTTCTTTAGAGTCTATGTAAATCTCAGTAACTCTACGTTTTAATTGCATTAGATTCTCGCCTCTACCAAGCCAAGTAAAAGACTGGTCAATACACTCGGGAGAGGTGAAAACGATGTACGGAGAATTGAGAGGAACAAAGCCACCTTTGAACTGAAGGTCGTATGGATAACGATCAGCAATCTTTAAAAGTTGTTCAAAGTTAATCGTTCCTTCTCGAAAGTCATCGAACAAAAGACACTCATTTTGTCTGTAGCCAGTACCAGGCCAATTTCCCTCTGATACGGAACAGATATCAGAGAAGCATCGATACACAAGAGAAGTTTTGCCGATACCTGTTTGTCCGTATATCCAAAACACTTTTGGAGGAATGGAAGGGCTACGTTGTTTAAGATAGTAGGGAGCAAGGCTTTCTATATAACGAAGTTGTTGCTGATTATTGGCCATTTCATCAATAATTCTAGGAGTTGCTTTTGGGTCAGCTCTCACAGCTTCCTTAATTTCTTTTAGATCAGTACGAGAGCCTTGAGTTGCCGGTTCCCCGAACTCATAGAAATCTCCTTCTTTTTTGCAATATTTTTTATTATCTTCAGCAGTTCCATTTGCTACCTCAATATGAAATTTTAAGACTTCTCCTTTTCTTTTAAAATTGAAATAGCTATGGAGGAACGTATATCGTTGTGCTTGAGTAAGTTCGACATACCCTTGTATATGAGGAGTGCCAGTACTCTCAGCTTTCTCGAAGCCATAGCAAATGTAGCGATGCTTCTCCAGGGACTCAGCAAGCTCATGGAAACGCTTTATATCCTTCTTGGGATAATTATTTATAGTGAACTGAAACCTACGGCTCCTAAAGTCTTTGTCAGTCATATAGTTGTCATGAAGTCGGGGTAATACTATCCCCGACTTCCGTGGCGCGGTGCCGGACTGAAGTCCCGGCACCCGCCCCGTCCCCAAAGAAGCATCGAACCAGTGAGTAGAGTTCCAGTTGAGCATCATTGGCAGAAACTGCCATGCCATAGGTGGCGGCCATTTCTGCCTGATACTCCTGTATGAGAGTTGTTGAAAATAAAATGCCACCGGTCATGGTGGCTAGAATGCGCTAAATGCTTCTAAAAAGAGATAGGCTGAAGTTCGGTTTATTCTCGGTTATTTTCTAGAGTAGGTATTTCAAGGCGATATCCTACACCCTTAACGTTTTGAACTACATCTCGTTGGTTGCCTAATTTCTCTTTGATAGTATTTAGAATTTTCGATAGAACATCTTTCTGGGTTTTTGAAGCATCTTCAGTGTAAGGTCGAAATGAACGAATAAGGTCTAAGTAGGAAGCCAAGTGATCAGAACTGTTATACAAAGTACTGAAAACCTTAGCTTCCTGACCTTTAGGATTGAAGGTTCCATACTGGCCGTTTACATAGAAATCTCCAGTTCGAGGATTGAAGTTTATGGCAGAGCGAGGGCGAGCAGGAGCTACTTCAGTATTCCTATCCCATAAAGCAGCTAGCATCATCGTATGGAATTTACGTATAGATGCCTGGTACACAGATCGCTTACCTTCAAACCAACGGTTAAAGCTCTGGAGCGTTTTCTTATCCCATTTCTTGTACTTCAGTGCGATTTTTAGTCCACGTATCATAACGATAGCGAGAGGGTCTTGTTTGTCTTCAGGAGCAAGGTCGTGCATGTAGTCGTCGAGCGGGTAGTAAATACGCATCATTGGGAGCGTAAACTCAGAGAACATGTTGAACCGTTCAAGACGCATAACCATTTCGCTCTTTTGATCTGATTCTTTATCAGTACGAGCAGGTTCTCGCCATATCTCCACATGCCCCAAGCGATACGCTTCTTGAGATTCGTCGAGTATTGCTCGTAGCGTGGGATTCTTCATTACGAGGTCGCAGTACTGGTGCACAGCTACATAAAACTCAGTGTCGCACTGAGCTTCTTTGACGGCGGTGTATAAACGGTCGAGCTGGGTGGCGAGGTCGGGCATGGAGGGAGTATATGCCTAGAAGCCACGGATTACATACCGTTCTAATTAATGTAGGAAGTTTGCAAATCAAGAGACACATGGGATACTGCGGTTAATAAAGCATATGACTGGATTCTCGGAAAAATTTTCTGCAATTAAGGCCAAGCAAGAAGAAGCTGACAGCAAAAAGCTGGAAGAGGCGAAGGCGACTGAAGCTGAAAGTGCTCGCGAAAGAGAAGCGGTAAGTGGTGAGCTCTTTTCAAGACAAGAAAAATTGCGTGAGGAATTTGGCCAAGCTGAGCAAAATGCACGAGAAGCAAATGAGGTGATGGCAGAAGCGGACGCTTTTGCGGCTCAACAAGGAGAGAACCTTGATCCTGGAGTTGCCAGCGAGATTGTTGCTCTCAAGGCCGAAGCTACGGAAGCGGGGCAGCGACTTGAAGAGTTAAGAACAGCGCTAGATAGTCTTACTACTGAAATCCAAGCACTTGGAGTGACTGAATCTGTAGTCGTAGATGATGAATCAAAAGGGGTTGAAGAATCAGAACCCCAACAGGAACAAGGAGTAGAAAAATCTAAAGAGGAAAGTCTTGCCGAACTACAGGATGCTCTGAGTGCATCTGAGACTGAGCTGGTAAATGCCAAAGACACTATCGAAACAGCCGATTACCAACTTGAAAGATATTCGACTCTCTTAGAATCGCAAGGTGAGGATCTTGAAGGAATGGTACGGATAAATGCGAATCGACCAGAAGAACTTGTGCTGGTTGATGTTGAAAAGACGAAAGAACGTCAGTCTGAATTGATAGAAAATAAACAGAGATACGACTCTGTTAAAAATAGGTATGATGCAAAAATTGCAGAGTTTAGAGCTAACAACCCAGACTTGCGAAATATGGGAGGTCAAATGGGAGAGGACATAATTGTGTCCAGGGAACCAGAGTTGCAGAAAATGCGCGAGCAAATGAAGGAAATCGACCCTAACAACAATTTTGGTACCTATGCCAGTTTTGACCTGAATCACTATACGGTAGGTACACGGCACGGAGAAGCAGGAGGTATGATTGCTGGGATGCCTAAGTTTGAGGGAGAAATAACTCGACGAGAAGCGTATGAGAAGATCTCTGAATACTTAAAAGGAAAGAAAGAAGAGGGTACTGCTAAATTCGAGCATGCCCAAAATACATCTGCTCAACTCAAATCTCAAATAGAAGAATTATCTTCCGAATCGCCAGGCTCTTAAGATTAAATTCCAAGCCTACTGCGTATATCTTTCAACCGAGTAGCATCAATATCGCCTTTTGCTGAAGTAAGAATATCCTTACCTTTTAAGCGAAGAAGTTGATATTTCTCTTCAACTTCTTTCAGAGCAATCTCTATTTCTGCTAGTTGCCTTTCAATATCCTGTTCCCGGGTACTTTCTTGAGTTTGCATAAGCTTTATGGGATGGTTAAGTTAATTATAACCCATTAGATAAGGAGAAGGCAGTTCTAACAACAATCCATACGACCAGCTTGTTAGAGCTCATCAGTATTATTGTTATAATTGTGGCATGGAAGACTTCCCAAAAAACTCAAAAGAGAAACCACAAAACGCCCTATCAAGACGGCATGCAACTGGAACCGATGTTGAGTTTGCCCGCAAAATACACCGCGCTGCTATGCATGATGTCGTTGCGAAGCAGTTTGGATCATGGGACGAAGAAATACAGAACGAATCCTTCGACGCATCCTGGAGTCCTGAGACCTCTGAAATCATTAACGACGGTGATACTAAGATAGGATATTGCGACATTGCGTACGCACCAGATTATATTTATGTGAGGAATCTCTATATATCTCCCGAGTATCAGGGGAAAGGAGTGGGCACTCAGATATTGAACGAAGTACTAACAAAAGCTAAAGAAATGAACATTCCAGTTGGACTAGAGGTGCTTAAAGAGAACCAAGCGCGCGAACTTTATAAGAAACTTGGTTTTAAAGATTTAGAGGAAGGTAGCACGAAGTATTTTATGGAATTTAAGCCAGATGAGCCTGAAAAAGTATAAAAGTTCTAACATCGACCCACACAGCCAGCATTTCTAAAAAATAGGGTTTACTTAGACTAGGATAAATTAAAAGCCCCAGACCAAATTGTCTGGGGCTCCCGTTAAGGTATATCGGGTAAACCTAGTTGCCAGTTGAGGCTTGAAAAGCCCAAAGATCATTTACAGAACACTCGGTATGGACATTCATCTCCTCGGTGAAAAGGAGGGGTTCACCCTCTCTTCCACCAATGCAGGAAATACGGCCATTTTTAGGGATACTCATAAAACGAATTGAGTCGTGGTGGATGCGAACCTGCGGGCACTCTTGAAGGAGGGCACGCGCAGCTGAGCTTCCCATGCAGGGATGAAGTCCATTTTGCTTTGCTTTAACCCACAGGTCTGCAAAAGTGATACGTTCATCCTCGTCAAAACCGAGGCTGTAGGGCGTTAAGATTGCGATTCCTTCACGCCACCTATCCATGCTCCAGAAAATGAGCTCGTGAAGACTTTTGTAATACTCACGGTCAGAATCTGAGAGGCCGAATCGCTCCTGCAACTTATCCAACATTGGATCATCATTTTCATCATCAATGAAAATATGAAAGTTGGGAGCAGGTTTCTGAGCTTTGGGTGGAGCGAATGGATTTTCGCGTCGTAAAACTTGCTGCAAAATTTTGACCCATTCATCGCCATTCCGGCCGTCCAGATTGTCGATCAAGTTCTTCAGAAGTCCGCCAGAGCGGCAGAGAGCTGAGTGCATAACAAGGTTCCTTCCCTTGCGCTAGAGGGCCGCCACCATGGCAGTCTTAGCAGATACATATTACAACATAGTAAGCTAAAAGTCAAACCAGTATTCTCTTGCTTCTGCTGTTATGCTAATAGCATGCGCATTGATGTAATCGGACTTCCAGCAAGTGGTAAATCGACATTTGCTGCAGCAGTTTCTAAAAAGCTTTCTATACCCCATATCCACCTAGATCGTTTCTGGTTTGAAAGCGGCGGCCGCCAAGGCAGACATGACACTCCTAATCTGGAAGAAGTGCGTGCAAAAGTACGAGTAAAAACAGCTGAGGCTGTTCAGAAAGAATCATGGGTCTCGGATGGCATATATCTACATGTACAAGATCTTATTTCAGAGCGTGCAGATAGAATTATCTTTCTCGACATTCCATTAATTACTCGTTTATTTGCCCATGTCCAAAGAGCATTCTTTCAACCCAAAAGACATGCAGAACTTACATTGTGGGATGAGATTACCTTTTTTAGAGAAATTATTAAGCGTAATGTTTCAAGCAAGCCAAAATTGCTCAAGTTTGTAGCTGAACACAACGATAAGATGATTCGCCTCCATTCGAGAAAGGCAATGAATGAGTACCTTAAGAGCCTATAAAAGTTCTAACATCGACCCAGACTGCCAGCAAATTAAAGCCGTACTTCTTCTTTTAAAATTCCGTAGCCGAAGGCGTCTACGTGCTCACCGCCTCTTATCTTCCATGCCTTTCTATAAGTAGCTTCATGTGTGAAGCCAGCAGCCTCAAATACTTTCTGCATAGGTACGTTATCAATACGAGTTGTCGCTTCTATCCGGCGAATCTGATCATACTTATTGAAAATATACTTAACACCTTCTCTTACTAACTCAGTACCAATGCCTTTTCCTCGCGCATTTTCATCCACACTCACAATGAAATCTGGAGCATCATCGTCGGAGTTTTTAATATCAAAAAAGCGTATATATCCTTTAAGTTCTCCATCATTATTTAAAGAAATCAAGGTTTGATTAGTCTCACTTAAGAAGTATTTTTCATCTCGTACTTTGAGACCCTCCTCATCTATAACTGGGTCAATAAAGTATTCCCAGCGGTTAGAGGTTAAGAGGGCGTGCAGAGCTGGAATATCACTGGGTTCGAAAGGACGTATCATCAGCGAATTTTAGCATTCTCTTGGTTCCAACATTGTCCCACTCTGCCAGCCAACTCGTGCTAGGGTATCGCGCTCGGGACGCGTAACCTCAGACTATTTACAGATTCAAATATTTATGATATCTTATTAATGGAAGGAGAAAAACATGAGACTATACCTATCATCGTACAAACTCGGGAATCAGCCAAACCGATTAGTGCAGCTATTCGGTAAGGGCGCCAGAGTCGCAGTCATATACAATGCTTGCGACTTCTCGGAAGATCCCATAGTCCGTGGCAAATATCTTGAAGTCCAGCTACAGATGCTTCGTGATGTCGGTTTTGAGCCAACTGAAATTGACCTCCGTGAGTATTTCGGTGGCAAGAACGACCTAAACGGTACGCTCAGAAAGTTTCATGCCATATGGGTTCCCGGAGGTAATGTCTTTATCCTGCGCAGAGCCATGAAGCAGAGCGGCTTTGATCAAGTGATCAAAGAACTTCTGAGTAAAGATGTGCTAGCGTACGGAGGTTTCAGTGCCGGCGCATGCGTTACGACACCAACCCTCAAAGGTATCGACATCATGGACCACCCTGATGTGATTCCTAAAGGATATGAATCGGAAATTGTATGGGATGGGCTTAATCTCGTTGACTACTCTATCGTTCCACATTTCGATTCAGATCATCCTGAAGTCGAGCTAGCCGGAAAGGCGGTCGAGTACTTCAAGAAGAATAATCTTCCGCATCATGTCCTGCGCGATGGGGAAGTCATTCTCATAGATGGCAGTTCATCAGAATTTCTAAACTGATCCTTCAAGCCCTTGCCCTCGTATAGCAGGGGCTTTGAAATTTTATATGCACGAGACGCGTCGTTTTGGTAAGCTAAAAAGAAACTAAACGGAGTAAGTAGGGCTTGATCAACCACGATTCGAACATGAGACGGCCAGCTCGCATATTTATAAAAATACACGCCACTCTCCAAACATAGGAGCGCAGCGTGCAGGTTTTTGTAGTAATTAGTTTGCTCTCCGTTTCGCTTCGGAACGCGTTTTGTGCACGAGCGTTACAGTGGAGAGAAGACGAGCGTGAATACCCTCGATCGTCAGCATTTGCGTTGTAGACGAAGCCATCTTCCATTTTTCGATCTTCATACGCCAGCGATCCTGATCTTCTGGTGCAGCCCAGTCGAAGGAATTTACGGTCTCAAGCGCTTGTTCCGGAGTGTAAGCGATCACGATCTGATAGCCCTTGTCAGGGTGGAACCAGAGGATGGCAGCGTCGTAGGGAGCCTCAGGTGTAGGTTCATAGAAGCCGCACAGCTGTGGCGCGGCGAGCGTGAGCACATCAACCGGATGATTCAGAAACTCATTCAGAAACGCCCCGAACATAGCAGCCAGGCCCCCTCTGAGCCTGAGATCCGGACACTCGCTGGACTCAGCCAGCTCCCGTGCCTTGGGAAGAACTTCCTTTTGCTCGTTCATTGGAAGCTTCTGTCCGAATTCGATAGCGGTTTTTCGAACGCTGAACAGACGCAGACGGCATGAGGCAGCTGAACTGCCTTCCCACGAGAAGTACGAGAGGACAGGGTCCCGGCCGACTTCATTAAACAGAATGGTAACGAACATTTGACTCTCCTCGGAGTTGATTCGGATCCTGGACAGAACCTACCACAGATTGCATTAAGGTTCCAACATCGTCCCCCTCTGTCAGCCAACTCGTGCTAGGTTATCGCGCTCGAGACGTATCGCTTAGCAAAACCAATAAAAGCGATATAATTAAAAGCATGAGATTAGGCGTATGGGGAGGGAATGGTTCATTTACCGAGGAGGCTGCCCTAACGTACGCCAAAAGAAGTGTTTTAGATTCTTATAGCATTGAGCATTTTGACTCTATAGATGAAGAGCTAGAAGCTCTAGAAAAAGGCCACATCGATCTCGCAATATTTCCAATGAGAAATAGCTTGGGTGGAGTCGTACATGAAGCAGCAAATATAACGAATAAATTCTCCTTTATTGAGAAGGACGAATTAAAAATGGAAATACATCAAAATCTTTTAGTATCTCCTGGAACCAAGCTTGAAGATATCGGGACGGTTATATCTCATTATCAACCTCTTCAGCAGTGTCGTAGATTTATAGAACGAATACTTCCAAATGCAGTTGTCCAAGAATGCAATGATATGTCCATTGTTGCGGCTAATATCGCGCAATTTATACTCCCAAGATCGTCTGCAGTTATAGCTTCAAAACGTATCGCTGAAATATATGGGCTTGATATTCTGGCTGCGGATATTCAAGACAGCAGTGCTAATATCACTACTTTTCGAATTGCTTCCAAAACGTAAATTTAACTACGAGATGTGTGCACGAGACGCGTCGTTTAGGTTTCTAAAAACCCAACAAACGGCCTAACCCTGGCTTGGTTCTATACGGTTCGAACTCGAAACGGCCAGCACCGCCTCCCATTCTTGCAATCGCAGAGCTTGGGCGTATTGTTGAGTAGTCTGCCAGAGTCGCTGACAGACCGGTTTGGGCAGGGATGCACAGACTGGCACATTTCCGCGATCGGCCTCTTTATGAGGCAAATAACCGGCACACTGATAAGGTGCCACCCCGACCCCGATGGCTTTGGCTGTCGGGGTCATCTTTGTATAAAAGTTCCAACATCGTCCCACTCTGCCAGCAAGGATTCAGTGCTACTATTTGCGTATGAAATACGAAATTAAGGAAAAAACTAGTAAGTATTTTCGTATCGATCTAGGACTACGTCCTGGGTATGAGGAAAGCCAGAACTCTTTTTCGGTAGAAGATATCAAGGCCTGGTACGTAGAGTGGCAACAAATGAGAACAGAAAGTAATCAGCCTACGTTCGCAGGAGTGGTTACAGAAACGAGCTTCGTGTATCCACACGAAGGGAAAGGAATGATGGAGCCTGCTGCACGAATAGAAGGAGAAGTTATGCGGAAATACCACGAAAGTATCTTTGATAATGACGAAGAAATACTCAGAGTTATTCGTGATCTTGCTGAGATGCTGGGTTTCAGAGCAAAGCAAGAACGGGTTCATATAGTATTTTGCGATAGATCCTACGTATTAGAAAATCAATAAGGTTCCAACATCGTCCCAGTCTGCCAGCAATCTACTGCTAATATACAGAGAATGAAAAAGGTATTTGTAGTTTTCATGATACTTGTAGCGATCTCGTTTATTCCATTTGTGTATGAATGCGGCACCGTATCAGACATGTGCATAGCTAAAATGTACTATCCATACCAGCCACATTATTGGAAAGATGCGTACCTCACGCTTACTGGTGAAAAAGTACCTGGAGTAATAATGGATTGGGAAAGTTTTGGCAACGCTTATATTCTTCGAGAAGGTATAGGGGATGCCTTTAGGGAAATTTCCAACATGCTTAGATAGGTTCCAACATCGTCTCACTCTGCCAGCAATGTTTTAAAACCTACCTCTTTCTAGCGAAAGGGAATGATACTTTGGAACTATCTATATAAAAAGCCGCCCGGAGAGCGTGGAGATATTCTCCGGTGACTCTTCGAACGGCATAATGCAAACGTGTTAATTGGTCAGAAACCTGAGCGCCCCCTTTTTTGTGCTTGGATTGTACCTAATGTTGAATCGACTCGGACAGATGCCAATAAAGTTCGGCGCACGGACCAACCCGTCGATATTCCAAGTCAGATCTGTGGCGTGTTGCAATCCTGAAATACTGACGATAACGCGGGTCTCTTCTTCGCCTCGGTGTGTCCGTTCGTAGACTAAGCTACGAGGAATCATGACGCTGAAATACACACTCGCCATGTTATGGTAGTTCGCGTACGCGATTACAAGGTCAAGACGATCCGGTCCTTGAACAATGCGATATTCCTGAGCAGCCATCTGACTAACTCCAAAGTACAGACCTCCGTTAAGGGACGGAGACCAAGAAACCCCTTATCCTTGGTAGGACGACCTAAACCATCTGAAGTAGGAATTAGTACAAAAATGCATCATTGGATGATGATTGTCAATAAAAATCTGGTTCCAACGTTGTCCCACTCTGCCGGAGGAATCTTTAAATGAATTGGCTAAAGTATTTAACTAACATTCTATCTGTATTTAAAGTAAAAGGGCGGCCACGTTTCCCGTAAGCCGCCCTTGTGGTTCAGCTGAGCCGAACCTCGCTGTCGCTTGAGAAGATACTCAAGATGAAAGCGGGTATCATGATGAATCCCATACACATAAGTAGCCAGAAGAACCCGAGAAGCACAACACCTATCGGGACTACAAGCAAGGTGTTTTGGAAGGCATTCAACGAATGACTGTATTCCTCCATGGAATCCCAGTATGGAGCAACGCCAATCGCGATGAGAATCGCTGCGACCGCAACCATTATGGCGGTAACTCCCTTCAGCCACAAGCCAAGACGCATTGCCCTTTCTCCCGTGAAGATCAGGCGAATGCTGACCAGTGTCCCGGACACCAGGCACCAGGCACCAGGCTGCAACCATCCCCAGATCATCTGAGAGATGTGGCGGCTTGGTGAACCACGACAGGAGTGCCACAACGATGAGCGAAGCGATGGTCCAACCGAGGTTGCGAAGCGGAAAGTTGCTATTCATGATCTAATTTCCCATGTAAAGAGCGTTATATCAGCTCATTGCTGACTCGCTGTCTATACTACCACACGACTACTGTTCTGTCAAGAGGTTGGTGCGTGGATTATTAGGCATTAATACTCAAGAAAAGTTCCACCATCGTCCCAGTACGCCCGCACTATATACTTAACAAATGAACGTTTGTCTCATTGGAATGTCGGGTGTTGGTAAAAGTTTTCTTGGAAAGAAACTGGCAGACAGTTTGGGGTATTCATTTCTTGATGTAGATATACTTCTTGAGAAGAAATATGAAAAGTCAGTACAGGAAATTTTAAATCAGCTAGGAGACGAAAGATTCACATATGAAGAAGGCCAAGAAATACTTCAACTTCAAGATCTTACAGAAACGGTAATCGCTCCTGGCGGCAGCATTGTATATTCAGACGATGCAGTAAAGCACCTCAAGAGTATCTCCAAAGTCATATATCTATCAGCAAGCGGAGATTTAATTAAAGAACGCACTAAACCTGAACAGCGAGGCATCGTCGGTTTAAAAGGTAGAAGTTTTCAAGAGTTATATATGGAACGGATACCTTTATATGAAGATATAGCAGATTATTCTTTAGATATTGAAAATAAAGATGCAGACTCAATTGTTAAAGAATTAGAAAGTATCCTGCAAAGCTTCTAGGAAAATACTTACGCCGAACCACTCTATGGCAGTATTACGACCGGCAACAAAACCCGTTCTTTAACCCGTATATACTCGCCATTGATAAGCCAGATGAGACCGAGGTCGATGAGGATGATGCTGAGTAGTATTAGCGAGTGAGTGTGTGTGTACCGATAAACCTCATACACAATGAAGAGTGCAATGAGTCCCATCGTTACCGGGAACGCCCAGAGCTTAAGGCGTAGGAGTTGGATAGAAAGAAAAACATCGATAAGCCCCCAAAAGATTAAGTAGATTGCGAGGAAGTAGGTAATCTCAAACGAGAAATGATGCGCGTACGGGCTAATGGCGTTAATAAAATGATCTCGAGGTTCCTCAAAGAATTCGTTGCGAAATGCACGAGCGAACACGGCAGACAGCGGTGTGCCAATGTGACGTAATAAAACAAAACCGGTAATAAGACGGACAGTTCCATACCCAATTCTCCAGAACATTCCAAATCGGAATATTTCTTCGTACGTCTTATTTCTTATCATCCCTCAAGTATATAGGAATGCGAGCGAGACAGTAACAGTGATTACTTCTCGTGCCAATCGACGAACTGATAGTCAGTACTAATTGTTGGTGTAAATGGTGGTGGATCAGTCGCAAGATTTCTATCGAAGGCATCAATGCGTGTTTGATATCCAGCGTCCCCGCCTGAGCAACCATTCATCCATTTTGTACCAGTGCGCTTATTTGAAACGGTCGTACCGAGAATAGTAAGCGTGCCGCGAGGTTCATAGCTACTTGGACATCCATAGTAATTTCGTCCGAAAGCCCCATTTTGCGCAATGAATATACCAGACAGTGCCATAGTATTTGGTGAATCGCCTGTTACCAGCACATCATTCTGTGCAATGACCGTAAGTCCAGGATTACTGCTACCTGAATACGTGATGTTATCGGGAAGCATAATATTCGCTGACACACCCGTCGTCGTCACGTTTGCGCTAACGAGGGTCACCTTTGCAGGGATAACTCCTTCTACCCACGTATTGTCTTCTACAAAGATAAGTCCGCAACTGGATGGAATAGTGTACGTAGCAAAGGTGCTTTCGCTACTAATGACGGTATGGTCAGTTGTAGAATCAGCACTATTTATTGCCTGAACGGTAAGTGACTGAGTGTTCGAGACCTTTTTCACCGTAACCGTTCCGCCAGCATTAAAGATGAGATGGTATCCGCGCCAATACGATGAGTTATTCGATGCCCCAGAACTGTAACGAGGGAGATATATTCCCGACGTTTGCGCTTTGGTCTTGAGTGCAGTGAAGTTGGCAGCAATTCCACTGAAGTCCACTTGTGGTGAAGGGTAACTCCAGAGAGTAGAGTTAGGCCCAGCACCAAATACACCCGCCTTTGTTTGATCTGTTGAGCATCCAAAATTGTCGGTGCAGAGCCACGAAGAAAGTGAACTGGTCACTGGCGCGTTGGCTGTTCCATCCATTCGAATCCCACCATTAGAATGATACGGACCATTGATAATGCGATCAGAACCTGCCCATACGCTGTCATTAATAATATAGGAATAGGTAGCGACCGTTGGTTGTGCGTACCGCGTCGCAATAGTACGAGAAGTATTGGAACCATCCGAAGGTCTCCCCGTTGCAGTAAGGTCGATAGAGGTAACTTGGCCGCACGACATATTGCCCGTGACCGTAAGTGACACCGTGCCGATAGTTCCACCTTCTGGATCTGTCTGAGTAAGCACGTAGGGCCCTGGTTGACTGGTGCCGTTCGTTAGGTCGGTAGGGTTATGAGCAAGAAACCAACGATAGTATTCGAGCCCAGCCTCTGCAAGACTCAATGCTCGCGACTTCCCTGTTGCATTTGTTTGCACGTGATTTTGCGTAATGGAAAAACTTGAGAGCGCAGCAAGTACCGTCAAAAATACTGAACCGAACACGAGCGCAAGGAGCATGAGGAATCCTCGTGCGACGGGTTTTGGATGAAAGCCTTTGGCAGTATTTTTGTTCATATACATCAGAGCTTAATATTACGTAGTGTTGCAGTCTCAGTCAGAATGAATACGTTTGGTGCGCGGTTCGGGTTTAAGTCGACTAAAAGGGATACTTTTATCGAGGCGATACTCGCAATATTTGGCGACGTCGTCGCGAGCTGCGTGCCATTTGTATCATAGTAAGTAAAAAGCGGTGTTGTCGATGCGTTGCGAGCATACGTTGCAAGGGTTGTTGTGCTGAAAGCCGTTGAACTATATACGGGTGGCGAACCTGCTGCGTTATATACGACTTTATAAAGCGTCGTTCCCGACAAATAGTATTTCACCTTTTCAACGCCAGAGTCACTGTCGATATTTGCATACACAGTTATTGTCGAGGTGCCGGCGGCGGCAATAGGATATGAACCATCGTCGCCATACGATGCTTCTCGTATCGCCTTGATTGAATCTGCGACACCACGTCTGGAGCTATCAAGAGACTGGGTGCGCTCAAGCAAGTATTCATTATTAATATAGAAGGAACGAATAACCGACGTAAGCGCGAGCATTACGACCGTAGTAATGCTAATCACCGTTAGGAGCTCAACGAGTGTGAATCCTCGTGCGCGAATATTATTCAATGGATGCTGCATAGAATGTGTGTCCAGATAGTGTGATGCCTGAGACGCTAAAGGTAGTATAGCCGGACTTTGAAACACTTATGGTATATCCCGAGGAACTCGTGATGGCACCAAAGTACGCACTGCCGCAGGCAGTGGTAGTGACGGTCTTTGTAAATCCCGTTCGTGAGAGCGTAACGGTAGCTCCAGACACTGCACCGCCGGTTGTACCAACTGACACTAATAACATGTTTGGCGTGCTCGAAGCGAGAATAAGCGACGCTTCGTTTACGCTTCCAGGAGAAAGCACATACGGTGGCGCATTGCATGCTTCAACGGCATCGTATCCAGGCAGACTAAGCGCATACGAATCCCACTCAAGGGTAAGCGGTGCGAGACCTGAAGAGTTCGTTGTTGCCGCAGTCGTTGTCTTAAAGATGGAAGCTCCTGCTCCCGTCGATCCAACGGTCTTTGCTCCCGTAAGAGTAAATGGAATAGTTCCGATTGGAATAGGGCCGCGTGAATATGTGAGTGACCAATCATTTATCTCTGGCGTAACCGCTGCAGAACTCGTGGTGAGGTCAGCCATGAGAGCGAGCACTGGGTAGGTAGTAGTAGAAACACTGGCCAGACTAATCGCGCCTGTGAAGCCAGACGCATTGCCAGGGAGTGCCGTGTCAGGAAGTAGTGCACCAGTACCATCGACAATATGATATTTGGCCGATGTGCCCGCAGGTTCCGTTGTCGTTGCTCCCGCAGATAACCACGACGCGAGATACGTTGGTTGGATTGAAATGCTCTTTGCGCTCCCCGCAGGCTGGTAGGTGCCAGGTGCACCTGCGAGCTGCAATGAATCGGGACTCAAAACGGTATTAGAGTATGTGGCAACAGAAGTGCCGTTGGTAAATGTGTCACTGAAAGTACTCGTGGCAACCGGTATATAGGTGTGAATGTTTAGCGTTGCGAGAAGGTCGATTGCAAACGTTGCTGTAGTTGTTTGGTTTTTTACAACGGTAAGATACCCAGGCGTTGGGTTTTGATTCGTAGCATCGCGCGTGTACGTCTGCGCGCTAGAATACCCTGATTTAGTAACGTTTATTTGGTATTCCGTAGAGGTTGGTGCTCCTGGCAAAAAGACCATACCGTCACTATCTGAGAAAGTAGTGAGGTCGATGGTTGGAGAAAGACGGGTGTTTTGTATGCGCACGTTTGCTCCCGATATCGCGACTCCGGTAGCGCTCACAACGTTAATTTTTAACGTACCGCCGTTCGTTGTCGTTTCAAGTCCGAGTGGCGCATAGTTAGAAATTAAGTCGACAGTCTTCGTTGATCCAGTAACAAGATAACTAACAGTCACCTTTAATTCTTTGTAGTCTGTAGTGATTCCATTTGTGTCGGCCGCTCCGGTTCCATCTGCTGGGTCATCTTTGTAGTCAATAAACGTGCGCATAGTAAAAAGAATACCGTTCTGCGTTGTCGTAGATGTTTGAGGCACCAAGCCTGCAGGAATACCACCAACAGTACCAACTGAGTCGTAAGAAAGTGAGCGCAAATATTCCATCTGACTTTCTGCTACGGTTGTTGCGATAGAACGATTCTTTGCAAGTGCTGATACTTGAATTGAAGTACGCAATAGCCCGGTAAGCGCAGTGAAGATAATAAGCATGAGCGCAGTACCAACGATTACGTCCATGAACGACATGCCTCGATGCGCCTTCCTATACATATATAAGGTATGATACCGCACGAGTGTTAAGAATTTTGTTCTTAGTAAGAACTAATCACCGATTGAAAACTTTTTAATCAATTCCCAATCCTGTACTTCTCCTTCTGTTTTATAAAGATAGAGATGGTTCACAACAAAAGAATGTTCGACAGGAAGTATGAGCGATTCAATAGTCTTTTGTTTCTGTTCTTCAGGATAATTTCCGTACAACAAACTAAGATGGGCTCCATACGGTGATTCATCGGTCATTGAAAATATTTCACTCGCTCTTGCATGGAGCGCTTTCATTTCTTTTTGCTCTTGTATCTCTATATAAAGCGCTTTGTAGTATGCGTCTTGTGCAGCGCAGGTGCCGAGAGTGAGTGTAAAAGGATGCAATTCTTTTACGAGTACTTCTGTCTTTTCGATAATGCCTTCTACCGAGTCCGGTACTTCTGGAACAATACACGCAAGAAGTGTTACGTGCGGCGTAAATACTGGGCCGTCGTACTCTGCATCTAGATTTCTTATTATCTGCGCTAGCTCATCTTTCAAAATACCTTCCGGCTCAAAGAAAAGATGGAAGCCTGTTGTTTTATTACTCTGTGGATCGATCATTATCCAATCTTATCCGACAACGAGTAGATTGGTGCAATCATGGCGAGTGCGAATACACCCACGAAGACACCGATGAAGAGCATGAGGATTGGCTCGATGATTGTTGAAAGGTCTTTCGTACGCGCTTCAACGTCGTTTTCGTAATATTCAGCAACCTGACCAAGCATCTCTGATACCTTACCCGTCTCTTCTCCAACCATGATCATTTCTGATACGAACACTGGGTACAGATTCATGTGAGCTTGGAAA
Organism: Minisyncoccota bacterium; assembly: GCA_039927695.1. Classification (GTDB taxonomy): domain Bacteria; phylum Patescibacteriota; class Minisyncoccia; order Phycocordibacterales; family Phycocordibacteraceae; genus C7867-001. Next base: position 68,408 of record JBDSUM010000017.1, on the reverse strand, counting down.
GCTTTTGAAAGTGGTTCACCTTTTTTAACTTCTTCTTGTGCTTCTTTGAGTACGTCACCAAACGCATTCTCTCCAACCACTTCAGCGGTGATAGCGATCGCTGTAAGCATTTCTACGCCCGAAGAAAGGAGTGATGATAGGGTGCGCGCTGCGCGCGCACTGTATGTCTCTTTCACAAGCATTCCAATTACCGGAAGGTGGCGGGAAACCGTAAGCACGGTCTTCCCTCCTGCTTTTGAGTGAATGAAAGAGTACCCGCCCACTCCCACAACAGCAACACCTCCCACAACAGCAAGTATGTTGTGCACTACGAAGTCCGACATTGCAATAATCGCACGCGTAGCAAACGGAAGTCCTGAACCGAGTGAGCGGAACGTGCTTGCGAGTGTCGGCACCACGAACATAAGCATGAGTACGCCAATCAAGAATATCGCAGCGAGAATGATCGATGGATAGATCATCGCGCCCTTAACTTTTTTAGTCAGGTTATACGATGATTCCATTTGGCGCGCTACCACCTTAAGCGTGTCGGCGAGCTTTCCGGACTCTTCGCCTGCCTTCGTCATTGCGATAAACAAGCGAGAGAAGATGGTCGGGTACTGCATGAGTGACTCATGGAATGCAGAGCCTGCTTTAACACCATTTTCGAGCGTGACAACAACAGTTTTAAAGTATGCATTCGTTGACTGTCTTTCGATAACGCTAAGCGCACGAGAAAGAGTGAGCCCTGCACCAAGCATGGCTGAAAGGTTTTTGGTAAACGTAATCTTTGGTTCAGTCTTTATCCCGGTACCAAAACGGATGTTTGAAAGTTTTGGAAAGGTAAAACCTCCACCTTCTGCAATATCTACTACTGCCCCACCGGTTTTTTCTACCTCTGCATATACTGCAAAGCGATTCTCGGCTTGAATGTCTCGCACTTCTTGCGATCCATCACTCATCTTCACTGTTACGCGAAACTTCATTACAAAAATTTTAGCACGTGTGAGCGTTACTCAGACACTGCACGCAAAACTTCTTCAAGTGAAGTAATGCCGCGCGCTGCCTTATAGATACCGTCTTCAAGCATCGTGAGCATTCCTTCCTTGCGCGATTGCGCTTCAATGTCGTCAGGAGTTCCGTTATGGAGAATAAGATCACGAATCGCTGGTGAAACCGTCATGATTTCGTGGATACCAATTCGACTATGGTAGCCATCTTCGCATTCACTTGATGGTGCCGGCTTATAAAAAGGAAGTTCATCGAGTGAAACCTTTTCCTTCACCAGTTTTTCTGAGACCAAAGCACCGAGTGATGCTTCAAACTTTTCTTGTGGCGCAACCTTATCACGTGACGTCTTATCAAGTGTGTATTGCTCTTTTCCATCACAGAGTCTTCGTACGAGGCGCTGTCCAACGATGAGACGGAGCGTAGAGACGAGCAAGAATGGTTCCACGCCCATGTCGATGAGACGAGGAATTGCGCCGGCGGCAGAGTTTGTGTGAATCGTTGAGAGCACGAGGTGGCCCGTAAGTGCGGCATTAATAGCGAGTGACGCCGTTTCTGCGTCGCGAATCTCTCCCACCATAATAATATTTGGGTCCTGACGAAGAAGTGCACGAAGTCCGTTCGCGAACGTAAATCCAATTGCAGGATTAACCTGTGTCTGATTCACTCGCTTCATTTGGTATTCAATTGGATCTTCAACGGTAGAAATGTTTACGTCAGGTGTATTCAAAATATCGAGCACCGTGTAGAGGGTCGTCGTCTTACCTGAACCGGTTGGCCCTGAAATTAAAATGATGCCGGTAGTTTGCTTCATTGCGTGATGAATACGTTCAAGTGGGTCACCATGAAGACCAAGCGCATCGAGAGTGAATCCTTCGCCCGTCTCGCGCAAGAGACGCATAACGATCTTTTCTCCGTAGTACGTCGGGAGAAGCGAAACACGGAACGAAACTTTATCGGCTTCGGTTTCCATCTTAAAACGACCGTCTTGTGGGAGACGCTTTTCGTCAAGCTTTAGATTTGCGAGCACTTTAATACGCGCAATGATACCCGCGGATGCTTGCTTCGGCAGTGTCATGGCGTCATGCAAGATACCGTCGATGCGATAGCGAACGATCACTTCGTTCTCAAGAGCTTCAATATGAATATCAGAGGCACTCTGAAGGATCGCGTGACGAAGGAGAGTATCAACGATACGTACAATCGGCAGGTCTTCTGCCATTTTTTTAAGATCTTCGTCAGACGCTTCCTGCCCGTCGTTCTCCTTAATAACAGTTAGCTTTCCTGCTTCTGTGGTTATAAGGTCACCAAACTCTTCCTTGAGAGACTTTTGGTATTGAAGAAGCGAGTGCTTGATTGATTCATCGTCTGTAAGGCGAGGCAGAATCTTAAGCCCCGTCTTCTTACGCACTGAATCGATAGCAGGAAGATCTTCCGTATCGAGCATGGCGACTTCAAGCTCTGTTGCGGTCTTCTTAAAGGCGATGATGCTGTGTGCGCGAGCAATTGGCTCAGGAATAAGTGAGAGTATTTCAAAAGATACTTTGAGATCCTTCAGGTTAACGAAAGGAATGCCAAGTACATATGCCTTAATGCGACGAAGTGCATCGCTCGAAAGCGCGCCTTGGGAAACAAGAATGTCACCGATGGATTGCTTACGCTGTTTTGCTTCAGTATCGGCAGCGTCCACGTCCTTTCGAGACACGAGTCCCGAGTCGAGAATAAAATCTTTCAGTTCAGTTTCTGATACTTGCATGCTTTGCTTAGTATAGCGGTCATTGGGTAGTTTGCGGTATTAAATATTGTGAGGGTGTAGGGGAAAAGAAAAGCGCACGTAAGTAGATACAAAAATAGCCCCACGAATTTCGTAGGGCCAGTGAGGACGCGAGCAAGCTCGCGCCCTCGAAGGATCATTTCGCCTTACGGGTCGGCCGAGGTGGCGTTTCCGTAAAACGAATCGTTGTCTCGCGATCAGCGATGGTGAGCGAAACGTCGTTCACATCGATACCTTTGAGACGAAGCATGCTGGGCAAATTACCCGCTGCACGCTTCAGTTCGATCAGCACCCTTCCGTCGTCGACCGTTGCCTCGGGAGGCGCAGGTTCAGCGATAGGTTCGATTGCCGCGGTCGGTTCGAGAACCAACTCAGGCGTTTCGATAGGTGCAGGTGCCGGCTCAGGCGTTGCGGCCGGAGCAGGCTCTTGAGCGACTACCTCGTCAGCGACGAAATTGAAGCCACGACCCGGGATTCGACTGCCGAGGCCGTCGTACCGGATATCGTTTCCGCACGCCATAATCGTGTAGAGCTCGTCGAGCGAGCCATCTTCACGACGAACTGTCGCGCGATACATCCGTTCGCCTTGACCACTTTCGCCGGTCAGATTGCGCGGACGAACCACATTGCCTGCGTACCGCACGCCGGCAATGCCATAACCGCGGCCAGCCACGATCTCGATGATGTCGACGCGTTGGTACGCGACTTGTTCAGCGAGAGCTTGGTGAATCTGTTCAGCGGTATTGACGCCTCCCGGCCTCTGCGGAGCGCGCGAGCGCACCGGATCCTTCTTTAGCTCTTCCCAGAGCCACCAGAGGAATAGGCCGAACGGAATGAGCAGCAACCACCACGGCGTCCACCACCACTTTCCTTCGTTCGAGTAGTGGAACGTATTGGTCGCGAAGACCGGCTCCAAGTTGCTGGGCGTTGCGGTCGCGACTGGTGTCAGCATCGTGAGATTGCCGAACTTGTCGAACCCGCATAGCCGGTCGCCGGCATGAATCATGACGGTGGTCCAGCCATCGGGATAATCCCTCCGGACCCCCGGTTTATGAAGGTCGGGATTGTGGTCATAGATCCACGGCCATGCGCGCGGATCCTTCAGCTCGTCACCGGCAATTCCCCAGAGAGTATTACCCTCGTGAACCGTGTAGCACGGCTCGGAAATTGGCACAGTAACTGCCTGCTGCGCCACGCTTGACGAGCAGGCTCCCGCGCAAAGTGCGAGGCTTAGTAGTGCGTACTGTCGCATCTGTCTTTCCTTCTATCTTGTTTTTCAACGTTCGTTCGATCGTGCCAGACGCCATACCGACCACCCCTAGGGTAATACCAATATAGTTTCCGACACAAACATTATAATACAGATGTATGCATGTTGTCAATATATTACTTATATTTGGACATATCCCCATACTAATTGCCTAATTGACCGCCTATACCTATATATGGTATGTTTTGAAGGTCTGAGATGTCCGCCCCCGCGGGCCTTTCTTTTTTCCAGTTGGTCCTGGATAAAACCGACAATTGAATTATTTGCGTGCGAACAATTAAATATTGAAGAATATGTTGGACCTAAAAACGATACATTCAGTGCTTGGAGAGTTCGAAGACCGCGGTATTAGCCGCGACACCATGATGGAAGCCATCGAGTCAGCAATGGCTACGGCTTACAAGAAAGAGTACGGAAAGCGCGGCCAGGTCGTGCGTGCCAAGCTCGACATGAACTCAGGTGGTGTAACTTTTGAACAAGTAAAAACTATCGTGGACGACACGATGGTGCGCTTCCCCGATCCTGAGGAAGTAGAGGAACTTGCTGCCGCTGCAGAACACCACGACCGTTTTGGTCATGAGCATGACGACACACCTGAAGGTGAACTTCCTCGCTTTGATGCAGAGAAGCACATTCTCCTTGAAGACGCTAAGCGCATCATGCGCGCAGCGACACTTGGCGGTGAACTTATCTTCCCTCTTGAGCCACAGGACGACTTCGGTCGCATCGCTGCGCAGACTGCAAAGCAGGTAGTTATTCAAAAGATTCGTGAAGCTGAGAAGCTCTCGATTCTCGATGAGTTCGGACACAAGAAGGGTGAGATTGTTTCTGGTATCGTACAGCGCGTTGAGCGCGGCGCTATCTTTGTCGACCTTGGTCGTGCAACTGGTATCATCCCGTACGAAGAACAGATTCCTGGCGAACGCTTCCGTCCAGGAGAGCGCATTCGTGCCTTCCTCTATACGGTAGACGAAGGATTCCGTGGTGTGTATCTTCGCCTCTCGCGTTCACATCCTAAGTTCCTAATCAAGCTCTTCGAAGCTGAGGTACCGGAACTTGCGAACGGTTCTCTTGAAGTGAAGGGTCTTGCTCGCGAAGCAGGCTCTCGCACAAAGATTGCAATCACATCAACTGATCCACACGTTGATCCTGTTGGAGCACTCGTTGGTCAGCGTGGTGTACGCGTATCGACGGTCATGGGTGCACTCGGTGGCGAGCGCATCGACATCATCGAATGGTCAGAAGACATGGTTGCGTACATTAAGGAATCACTTAATCCAGCGACTGTTATCGAGGTAATTCTCGACGAAGCAGATCATCGCGCAACCGTAACCGTGAGCGAAGACCAGCAGTCACTCGCAATCGGACGTGGCGGACAGAACGTGCGTCTTGCAGCAAAGCTCACTGGCTGGAATATCGACATCATGTCGGTTGGTGGTGAATCTGTTGCAGAAGCAGATGCTGATGTTTCACTCCGTCCTGATCAAACTCCTTCAGAAGCAACCCTCGACGAGAAGGCTACAGAAGGGGCAAGCGAGATGCAGGAAGCGATGGCAGATCCTGACAGCGATACCGTTGCAGATGCTGATACCGTTGGAACTGAATCAGTCATCATTCCTGACGCTGCCGACGAAGCTACCGGTGAACTTAGCATGGAAGAAGAAACTGGTTTCACCGACAACGGATCTGTCTCAGACTCTGAGGAATCTCGCGATGGATCAGGCGCGACTATTAAAGATTAGTCATAACTCGAATCTGTATGAACTTACTTCACGATATTGCTCCAGGTTCTGCTGACGAAATAAATGTCATTATCGAAATCCCTCGAGGTTCCCAGAATAAGTACGAGATAGACAAAGAGACTGGCATTATTGCGCTTGATCGTGTAAATCACACAGCGCAAGCATATCCATTCGACTACGGGTTTGTTCCACAGACTCTTTGGGACGATGGAGATGCGCTCGATGTCGTCGTGCTTACGACCGCAGCGCTCTTCCCCGGGATTCTTCTTCAAGCTCGTCCTGTAGGAATCATGCACATGATAGACGGTGGCGAAGCTGACGAGAAGGTTATTGCAGTACCCGTCGGTGATCCGCGCTTTGATGACGTAAAGGACATAAAGGACGTAAATCCGCACATGCTTAAGGAGATCGCACACTTCTTTGCAACGTATAAGCAATTACAGAAGAAAGTTGTCGAGGTGGGAGAGTTTGAGGATGCGGCGGCGGCGAAGGAAGCCTTTGCTCGTTCCGTGAAACTATATTCTGACGCAAAGTAGCGCCGGAGAAGTGAAATAAAACTGAAGAACTTCTAAAGTTCTGATGGAGTCAGTCGAAAAGACCCCGAAGACTACGTCTTCGGGGTCTTTTCGCTACTTAAGTCAATATTCTAAGTACCTGTCATGCTCTGCGTGGAACACACTGTAAGTTTCATGAAAGTCACACGACTAGTATAGTAAAGATAGATATGGATATCGAAACCACTCCTTCAAACCCAATTACGCCAACGACAAAGAAAGTCGAGACACCCTGGGGCGTTATCATAGCAACCCTACTTATACTCGGTATCGTTGTCTCGGGTGCATGCTACGCTTTTACTGAACGTATCGCGCCAACTCCCACGACCGACTCATCGTCTGTATAAAAACAAACCAAAGAAAAAAGCACTGTGTCACTACAGCGCTTTAACGTCGGGCAGGTTTTCGATAGAAAACTTGTACCATGTGGTATGTCTTGAACCCGTAAACCAGGGTTCGTTTCTCGGGAGAGCAATCGTCCCACAATTGCGATGTGAAGAACAAAGCCGTTGTTGAGCGAACGCTCTCATTTATCGAGATCACTGATGATCCTGAGGCGAGTACTTCAACATAGAGCCTGCCTGCATTGTTCATCGTAGTGGCTTTGACCACGAATGAACTACGGTAGTCTTCTCCGCTTTTCCCGCGGAAAATGAGGCACCAGATCTTAAGGTCGCGGTCATCTATGGGATTTTGCAGACCGCAGATATCGCATAGCATCTGAACGTTCTGTTTGTATATCATTACGCTTCCTCCTCTAACTGGAAAATAGAATAAATATATTGTTTTGTCAAAGCGCCCGCTGTCGTTTGTTAGAATTGGAAAATGTCACAACTCTTCCATGAGACCTCAACAATAAAAGACGGCAATCTCGGTTTCAAGTGGGGAGCATCTAAGGAAGTGCTCGCGAACCGCATCGCGTTTTTAGATAGATTCAGTATGTCTCTCGCAAATTGTGTGTCTATGGAAGTTGAACATGGAGACAACATAACTCATGTGACGAAAACTGATATTGGAAAGACAATTATCACTGAAGCGTTTATTACGAACGACAAGAACGTACTTCTTTTTCTCCTCACTGCAGACTGCTTCCCTGTAGTTTTCTATGATCCACTAAAAGAAGTGGTTGGTCTTGCTCATCTTGGTTGGAAGCCGATCGATAAGCAGCTGGCTAAAAAAGTCATTGCAGAGATGCGGGAAGTGTATGAATCAAGTGTTGAAGACATTCAAGTATTTTTAGGCCCAGGCATACATAAAGAGTCATACCTTTTTGAGAATCCTCCCCACAGAAATCTTTCCGGGTGGTCGCAGTTCTTAACAATCTCGGAATCTGGTGAGACTCATATCGACTTGATTGGACACATTGAAGAACAGCTTCTCGGTAAAGGCATTCTCCCTAAGAACATTCATATATCTCCAATCGATACCGCAACTTCAAATGAATATTTTTCGCACTACCGCGCGATTAGGTCTGGTGAAGCAGAAGGGCGTTTTGCAACGATTGCAGCTTTGCTCTAAATCTCCACATTCGCCACACTAAACGTAGTTTGATACCATTAATAAACTAACCTTTTATATATGAAACAGAATCTTTTCCCCCGTTCCAATATGCTCGTGCCAATGGTGATCGAGAAGTCACAGTTTGGTGAGCGTGGCTATGATATTTATTCTCGCCTTCTTAAAGATCGAATCATTTTCCTTGGTGGTGGTATCGACGACGATGTAGCGAACCTTATTATTTCTCAGCTTCTTTTCCTCGAGTCAGAAGATCCAAAGAAAGATATTTACCTCTATGTGAACAGTCCTGGCGGTCATGTGCACTCAGGCCTCGCTATCGTTGACGCGATGAACCACATTAAGCCAGACGTTGCGACAGTTGCCGTAGGTATGGCTGCTTCTATGGGATCAATCATTCTTGCGTCGGGCGCTAAAGGAAAGCGCTTTGCACTTCCAAACGCAGACATCATGATCCATCAGCCACACGGTGGTGCTGAAGGACAGGCTGCAGACATTGAAATTAGTGCGCGCCGCATCCTTTCGCTTCGTGACCGTTTGAATAAGATTCTCGCAAAGACAACCGGCCAGAAACTCGAGAAGATTCAGAGCGACGTAGACCGTGATTTCTTCCTCACGGCAGAAGAAGCAAAGAAATACGGCATCGTAGACGTAGTCTATAAATAAGCCAGCAAATATGGTACGGTGCGCTAGTTCTTCGTGCACCCATTATTTGCCATTAGCCTCATATTCCGGCCACTTTTGAAGACGGTTCTCGGTCGGGGCATGAGGATTTGAAACCGTTAGTATTTATATGTCTATAAAATTAGTCTTGATCCTGCTTGCGCTCTCGGGCCTCGCAGGTATCGCGCTGGGTTATATCCTGCGCCTTCTCATAGCGCTCGGTCAGCGAGGATCGCTTGAAATAGAAGTGAAACAACGTCTCCTTGAAGCAAAGGAGCGTGCTAGCCGTATCGTTAAAGAGGCAGAGGAACGTGCTGAAGAAGTTGAAATGACGCGCGCGGCTCCTATTCAGGAACGCGAGCAGAAAGTTGACCGCTTTAGTGCACGCCTTATGAAGCGTGAGGAGTTTCTTGATGAACGCGAGCAGGCTCTTGCAAAGCGTGAGGAGCTTTCTACCAACCTTCGCACTGAAGCTGAAGGTGTATTAAAGGAACGCCAAGCTGAACTTGCACGTATTGCGAACTTCTCTGAGGACGAAGCGCGTGCGAGTCTTATTCGCGACATTGAAAAGACTCAGGAAAGCGCACTTCTTGGGCGCATTCAGAAGCTCGAAGCTCATGGCCGCAAACAACTAGAAGAAAAGGCGCGCGGCATCCTACTCTCCACTATTCACCGTCTCGCAAATCCTGTGAATGCAGAAGTTATGTCACTTACGGTTTCTATTCCATCAGAAGAGATAAAAGGAAAGGTTATCGGAAAAGAAGGTCGCAACATTAAAGCATTTGAACGCGCTACTGGCGTGGACGTTATCATCGACGACACTCCTGACTCCATTACCCTTTCGTCATTTGATCCGCTTCGTCGCCATATCGCCAAGATCACACTCGAGAAGTTACTCGAGGACGGCCGTATTCAGCCCGCAAAGATTGAAGAAACTGTTCAGAAGACTCGTAGCGAAGTTGAATCACTCATGAAACAAAAGGGTGAAGAGGCAGCATATGAAGCAGGTGTTGTTGGACTTGATCCAAAGCTCACCACCCTTCTTGGCCGACTCTACTTCCGTACCAGCTATGGCCAGAATGTACTCACCCACTCTATCGAAATGGCACATATTGCCGGCATGCTCGCAGAAGAACTTGGCGCAGATCCCGATATTGCTCGCGCAGGCGCCCTCTTACATGACATCGGCAAAGCTGTTGATCATGAAGTACAGGGCACGCACGTTGAGATTGGCCGCCGCATCCTCGAGAAATACGGTATCGATAAGCGCGTTATTCAAGCGATGCAGTCTCATCATGAAGAGCACCCTTACGAAACACCTGAGAGCGTCATCGTACAAGTTGCAGACGCCGTCAGTGGTGGGCGCCCTGGAGCGCGTCGTGACACGGTAGAGCGCTATTTGGAGCGCCTTATTGACCTTGAACGTGTTGCAACGAGCTTCCCTGGTGTTGAGAAGGCATACGCTATTCAAGCAGGCCGTGAAATACGTATCTTTGTGAATCCAGGAAAGGTTTCTGACCTTGAAACACATACGCTCGCACGAAAGATTGCGACACGCGTGCAAGAAGAACTTCGTTATCCAGGAGAGATTAAGGTAAACGTTATCCGCGAGAATCGTGTTGTTGAGTTTGCTCGCTAATTAAATAGGTAGATAAGAAAAAATCCCTGCTTGCGCGGGGATTTTGTTATATCTTGGGTACGGGCACGCGTGTGCGCGTATAGAACAACAAGATATGAAAGCCGATCATGAACGCCAAGAACGCGAACAATATATAATTCGGCCCGAATTCATTCGGATATGCCCGAGCGAATAGCCCCAGGATTCCGAACATTGATGCTAGCGCGTAGAGCAACGCTATAACGTTTGTAATACGTCTACTCAGCGTGCCGAAATGCCACATGACACGTTTGGAAAGGAACAATGTAACCACGAAGACGAATACCCCAGCGATTAGCGCATATACACAAATCATTTACCTTCTCCTCTGCGTGATTCAAGAGAAAGAATGCGTCTAAATTAGGTCTATGTCAATGAATTTTCGCTATCCCCTGCCCCATTTCTTGCCTATTGCATAAAATGGCTCATTTCCTATACTTTGTGACATAACCCCCGAAAGGAGGATTAACCCGTAACCAAGTCCCCAAACGTTTATATGAACAAAGCAAACATCGTAGAGAAGGTGCAGGAAGTACTCGGCGGAACAAAGGCTGATGCAGATCGCGCTGTTGAATGCGTAATCGAATCAATCGTATCTGGCCTTAAGTCAGGTGATGAAGTTTCGATCGCAGGTCTCGGTATCTTCACTGCAAAGGCTCGCCCAGCACGCACAGGACGTAATCCTCGTACTGGTGAGACTATTCAGATTGCTGCAACTCGTACTCCTAAGTTCCGTCCTGCAAAGGCGCTTAAGGATTCAGTTAAGTAATTCGAAAGAATATAGCGTTTTAAAGAAAAGGCCCCGCCTACGGCGGGGCCTTTTCTTATTCGTTCCCTTACGCTTTTATTTCGCGAATCTTTACGCCTATGTAATATGGCCAAATGATAAGTGCGAGTACTCCTCTCCAGAATGAAAGCTTCAAATAGCCAATACTGAAGAGCCAGCCGATAGCCCAGAGAGTGCCGAATAAATCTTGGTGTGAGACGGTGATGTGTTCCATGTCTATTAGGGTACCACTATTTAAACGAACGGTACGGCTACAACGAAACTCGTGTAATTAAACTTTAGGTCTTGAATACTTTCCTCAAGAATATCGAGTCCATATATCTCTGCTGCCACGCGTGATGCTATCGCGGCTGTTGTTTTTGGAAGCGTGCCATTTGCGATATCTTCAGCAGCTTTTGCCGTATCTGCGTACTCCGTTAATTCAACACCAGGCCACTTACGCTTCAAATACATACGGCACTGCTTAAGTGCCTGGTCATGTGAAGTTATCGCCGTGATCTGATCAGCATTCACTCCTGGTGCAACAAGCAAGTTCTGGTGTACGTCTATTTCAAATAATTTCTCAACGGTAAATCTATGCTTTGCCATTGCGTACACTGCTTCGATAACAATGCCGCCGTTACTGTTCTCGATTGGGAATATGCCGCAGTCTATCTCTCCAGCTTCAAGTGCAGTCAAAACATTCTCTGCAGATATTAAAAAAGCAATTTCAGACTCTATGCCCTCCTTTTGCATATATTTACGTGCCGCTTCTTCTGAGAAGCTACCGCGAGCACCCATGATTCCAATAGTCATTCCAGAAGTATACCCAATAGCAGAGCCACACCAAACTGCGTGCTAGCATGTACCTATATGAGCACCCCGAACCCACTTCTTGGAGACAGCGCAGCCAAGCTTGCTGCAGAACGCAAACGCGATGAAGAAGTCTTCAAGATGCGTCAGGAAGCGCAACAGAAAGAGCGTAAAGAACAGCGAGCTCGCGCAGCTCAAGATCAGATGACTCGCATAAAACGCGACCTCGACCGCAAGCAGATTGATCTTCGCGCGATAGAAACCGAATCCCCTCGACTTAAAGATCGTATTGCAGCAGCAAAACGTACTCTACGCGCCGGAACAAGCGACAAAAGAACTGTTGAAGAACGTTCTGTACGCGACCTTCAGGCAAATCGTGATCGATTGGAACAGATTAAGAAAGATTTAACGAGACAGCTTGAAGAAACTGAACGTAGTGAACAACGCGCAGAAGATGAGCTCAAGCAACACAAAAGGGTTCTGGAAGATTTGAGTAGAAATGACGAACGCAGTCACTCTGCAGCGGAAGAAGAAGAGCGAGCTGCCTCGAGACGCTTAGAAGAACATGAGCGAGAAGCAAGGACTCTTCAGACAGATATACGGAAAATGGAAAGTGAAATCGAATCGCTTAAGCGGGAAATTCGTTAGAGACTTACACCAAAGGCCACAAGTTTCTAAATACTTCGCGTTGGTCGTGTGCTAACGGTCGTGAATGTATTTCTATCGCGTAGAAAGGTTTGGTTCGTGTGTTAATGATAACCATATAATCGCCCGCGACCCAGGTACTGGAAATAAAATCAGTAGCTTCTCCCCAATATTTCATATGCCTTCTCTCATATTGTCCCTTAAATCGTTTCTCTCCTCCTGAAAGATTTGTTAGGAGGTAGACTTCAGATTCAGCAGGAACGATTTTCCACCACCGATGTAATTGATTTTCAAACACGTCAACAAGGGTTGAGTCCTGAAATCCCCATAACCCATAGTCACCTGAATCCTCCATGCTTTGAATCCAAAGCGGAAACGCTTGCTTAAAGTATTGCTCTAGTTTTGAACCCTCTATAAATTTAATGCGCGGAATCGGATATGTGACTTGTTGATTTGCCACCGCAACGTTTTCAGAAAGTTGTTTTAAAATTTGCTGTCTTTCTTCAGAACGTTTGCGTTCAGTTTCAATTGTAATATTTATGTCCTCTGGCATGGACGGCCGAAAGACTTTAGGACGCCTACTTGAATCTTCGATAAGTAATCCTTTCTCCACCAAGGAACGTGCAGCACTGTAAGCTGTTGTTCTTTTAATACCCGCATTCTTTGCCAATTCAATAGGTGTAAGTTCTTTAGCTCCTAATACCGCTCGATATAGCTTAATTTCTCGCTCATTGAGTCCCAGAGAAGTAAGTAATTGCTCATCCATTCCTTTACGCTAGTATGTTGTCGAATCTTTGTCAACAATTGTTCGACATATTTTGACAAATCATAAAAATGATTCAAGATAAACGGGTTCTTTGATTTATGAAGGAATTAAATATGTATACCTATCTGATGCCAGACGCGTGGGCGCGTCAAATGGGTGATCCTGACCTTTATAGGAGAGTCGTTCGCGAAAGAATTGCCGCGCGAGCCACTGCGCAGTTTCTGTGGAGAAACTATCCGAGAGGGCCGGCTCACTATCATCAGGGAATATTGCAGACTCTTGCCTATTCTCCACTATTCGTTGGGTGGTTTGCCACCTTAGGAATATTCCAACGAATGCTGGGCGGATTTCCAGGAGTATATGCGTTCATATTTCTCTTGAGTGCAATATTGTTAATCGCAATCTGGGTCAAGGCAAGGATTAATCGGCTGCAATGTCTTCTGGATCGCGAAAAGCGTCACGCCTATCTTCGATTCAAGAGAAAATATCCGCGTCTCGCCCCTCTGTTGTGACAGGGGCCACGCTGCTTCCAGATCGAAGAAATGCATTTAGGAGAATTCCAATGGCAACTCGCTTTCTTGCAACGATAATCCCGTACAAGGGCAATGTACGGCATGACATGTATAGCCTTGAAGTTGTCCAGCACTGGCTCCGAGAACCAATCACTGTACAGGGTTTCAAGTATCTTGCTCTGTCTGCTTATAGCGCTGAAGAAGGCGGAGACATGGCAGACGATGTGGAATTGATCTCGGTATGGGAGTTCGAAAAAGAATCTGATCTCGGCGGTTCGTACTGGGTCTTTGCTTCTGGCTGGGATACGCGAGGAGCGGAATCTCCGATCACCCTAGAAGTAGAGTCCGAAAAACCCATTGCCGAGTACCGGCAACTACATCAGCTTGCACAAGAGGCCGGCGACAAAGGTTTCGTGCAGGTCGGCAGAATCTTTAACGTTATGAAGATCAAGTGATTGTACTTGACCTGACCTGAGGGCGACCTAGCTGTAGTCGCCCTTCTTATTCAGCCACTGAAATCTCGGTGGCTGATAGGAAAACAGGAGAAATGTATGCCCCAGTGTCTAATCATTCGTCCAGGCGAATACACTAAGCATTTTGTGGGTTCGGAAGAATCGCATTCGTTCCATTACCCAACTCAAGTCTTGAGCGCGCTTGCAGAAGCCGCTGCAAGGACTGGCAAGCAGCTGGTGAGTCACATCGTACGGATCGAAGTACGTGATACCGAAGACCACCTACATATGCACGCCGGCATGACCATAGTTCTGGTTACCGCCGGTCATGGGATATTTCGGGACGAAACAGGTGAATATGCAGTTTCAACTGGTGATCGCATCGTTGTGCCTCCAATGACCCCTCATCTTTCGATCGCAGCTCCTTACACGGTCATGATTGAGGACGGTATCTATACGAGCACTGACGACGATCCGCAACTCTCGATTTCCGTACCTGGGTAAGCCCCTCGAATATCTGCCGCGTCGCTAGTCGACGCGGTTTTCTTTTGTATCAGGAAAATATTTCTTGTTCTTCAACTTATCGGGCATATAACTTTCATCATCGTATCGCTCATACCCCTTTCCATACTCCAGTTCTTTCATAAGTTTAGTAGGAGCATTACGAATCTTCTTTGGGATCGGGAGGTTACCATACGTACGAATGTCTGCCTGAGCAGCGCGCAATGCTTCATATGCTGACTTCGTCTTCTTGCAGTTAGCGAGGTACGCGACACCATGCGCGAGATTTATTGCGCACTCGGGGTAACCAATAGTCTCACATGCGCGGAAGACTGCGTTTGCTACAACGAGTGCCGTTGGTTGTGCGAGCCCTATGTCTTCAGACGCGAAGATAACCATACGTCGTGCAATAAATAGCGGGTCTTCACCAGCTTCAACCATGCGTGCAAGATAATAGACCGCAGCGTCTGGTTGCGATGCGCGCATGCTTTTAATAAATGCAGAGATAGTATCGTAGTGTTCGTCACCTTTCTTGTCGTAACGCAGGTGCGGTGACTCAAGAGCTTTATTAAGCGTCTCGACGGTAATCTTTCCGTACAACTCCATCACACTATCCAAAAGTGTGAGTACTTTACGCGCGTCGCCATTTCCATACCCAAGAAGCCATTCAAATGCATCTTTGCCGAGTTTAAGTTTCGCGCGCTTTAGAATTGCTCGGAGTGCTTCCTCACCAAGTGGTTCAAGTACAAAAACTCGACTGCGAGAAAGGAGCGCTGGGATAATCTCAAACGAAGGGTTCTCTGTAGTTGCTCCTATAAGTGTGAGTACACCGCTCTCAACGTATGGAAGTAAGAAATCCTGCTGGCTTTTATTGAAACGATGAATTTCGTCGAGGAACAATAGTTTTGGTTTGCCACGAAAAGCATCTGACTCAAATGGTACTTGCTCAGCCTTCTTGCTACGACTCTTTGGAGCGTCTCCTTCTACGATTCTACGTATGTCTTCTTTCCCTGCAGAAACCGCTGAGAGCTCGTGTAGCTCTGCATCTAGGGCATTGGCGTATATTCGGGCGATAGTGGTCTTACCGGTGCCTGGAGGCCCCCACAGGACGAATGAGAACAGATGCTTCTTCTCTATAGCAACGCGAAGTGGCTTCCCTTCTCCAACAAGGTGTTCTTGCCCAACGAAGTCGTTGAGGGATTTCGGACGTAGACGAGATGCGAGGGGTTCCATACAAAAATTGTACGCCTCTCGCGACAAAACAAAAGAGCGACAGCAGGTCGCTCTTTTGTTTCTGTATCCAAACATTTAATACTCTAGTGCATAGTATCTGATTCACTTCGCAGTTTCTGCAAAAGAGCTCTGAGTTCTTCCGGATTATCGGGATTTATAGTTTCAGTCGCGTGTAATGGGTCTTCAACGTAGTCTCGAAATTTTGCAGCCATACCACCAGTCGCCCAATTCATAAGTGCTTCTTGTCGTTGCGGATCATTGCGATCGTAGTTCTCATTATCGCTCTCAGAAGTCCCCTCTTGGTCTTTGCGATCAATTAGTGCCATTCGCGCTTGAAGAACGGGTACAGCGTCCCGCAAAACCTGGAGACCTTCAGGCGAGAGACCCTTTTCAGGACTCGCTTGTTTTGGCGCCTTATTAAGCGGATTAGATTCCATGCTCATCAGTATATCGCATCATACCTAATTCCTATTTGGTGCGGGATAGGAGAATCGAACTCCTGCTAACAGTTTGGAAAACTGTAGTTCTACCATTAAACTAATCCCGCTTCAGAAGCGAGGATACCATATATTGCCTCAACTTGCCTATAGCTTTTGATCAGGGATACGACTCCATAACATCTCAAATACTTCACGCAATGTTTTCGCGACATCAGCATTCTCAATGGCAATTCCCTGCAGGTTCTTATAGTCATGGATACGCACGATTCTCTCAGAAATATCAATTGCTACTTCTGACGATAATTCGCTGTGAGAAACTACTTTCATGCGACGACCGTGTCGCTCATCGTTCTCTCGGTATTGTTCAAGCGAATCGTGGTCAGGCACGATACCGCGCATAGTAATCTTTCTCCTGCGATTCTTTTCATTCCACTCGTCAAAGTACTCAGTCAGTTCTTTTGGCACATTCGCACTCGTGGCGTAGAAACCAACGAACTCCTTTCCCTTATCTTCGTCACGCTTATATTCCATTACCTGCTTTATCCCCTTTATGCCTTCAAAGAAAAGTACGCTGACTTTCGAATCAGCTCCCTTTGTCATCGCAAGCAGCTCAGGCAGTTTTTCCTTTGCAAGTGTGAGTTTCTCATCTGCAGAGGCAAAAGCTTGTTCTGGTGACACAGCAACGTACAGCTTCTTACGAACACGCGGCACTTGAGATACCAAACCTTTTTCAAAAAGCTCACCAAGAATCACATATGCAGTTGGTCTTTTAATACCTGCCTTGTCTGCAATCGAGTATGCACTTCCCCGCCCCAGTTGAAGCAGTGCTACATAGATCGCTGATTGTTTCTCATTCAACCCAAGCGTAGCGAGAGATTCGGAAATATCCATATAAGTAAGTATATAGGCAATATCATTATTTAGTCAATATTTTTGATGATAAATGGATGAATATGTGCGAATATGCTTTATTTTATGTCTTATATTAATCAATATATAGTCATATTAATTGTCTTTATACTTGACAATTAGCTCCAAGCTAAGTATAGTGTTCTCAGATTCAAAGGACATTGACTTCGCTTGAGGCAATCCTGCCTCGCTTCCTGAAGGAGAATAGCCATGACCCAACAGAGCCAGATCGCCGAGGCCCATTCCTGGGTCAAGATCCACGACAAGGGAACGTTGCTGGTGGACTACCATGTCCATATCGGCGACAGTTCCATAGTAGTGGACACCCTGTATGTGCCCTTTCTGAACACCACCTTCATTCTCGCGTTCGAGAGTTCGTGGGGGTCGACTGGTGGTGTTCGGAAAGAGGCCGTTCTCTACGCGTATGACCATAAATCTTCACAGAAAGTGGTGTCCAGGCACACCATTTTCGATGGGAAGAATCCGATGTCGGATTTCTACCCCGAGAAGATAGCGGTGACAGCGCGCTTTGAGTCAGATGTGTACACGTATGAGAATTCGCCCAAGCGTGTGCGAATTCCCGTACGGAAAATCCTCTGCGTGAACATGGTTAGTGAACAGAAGTTCACTGGCTATGCCATCGAGGGTGTACACCGGACTATTCTTCGTCAATCCGATCGCCGAGAAGGCTGGCTCGGATATGAGGATGTGATAGTCGCGACTCAAAAGTGGGCAACTGGAGAGATTGGCTCAGATTCCCTCACCAAGAGGAACATCTGTCAGTCTTTCCAGAAGTTCATGGAGAGCGTTCCGGAGTAACATCTGGACATCGGAGCGGGCTGATACCCCGCTTGGCAACAGAAACAAAACTATCCAACCGCTTCGTAAGAGGCGGTTTTCTTTTTTCTAAAGAGAACACAATTGGTCGGCATGAGAGTACTTCACTTGAACTATTTGGAGTCATTTATGCCAACTATCAGCCTATTCAGTTATGGAACGAGGAAGTACGGGATTTTATGGCAAGAGAGCGCGAAGAAGCTAGTTTTGAAGTAAAGCTTTAGTGCTAAACTACAAATATATGGATGAACACAAAAAAGATAATTTCACAGACGTGGTAGAAGCATTACCAGTAGAAGCTCCGGAAACACCAGATAATGCGCCTCCTGAGGAAATAAGTCAGCAAGTGATGAGTAATGACGGCGAAGTTATTACTCTTGGACAAGAAGATTCTATATAGATAGATTCTCTTGAACTATAGGGATAGTGAGTTGATTTAAAAGAATATACCCACCAGAATTACTTCTGGTGGGTATAGGTTTTGCAACAATCTTGGTAGTGCTTCAGCCGGAAATCAGGGGCCGCAGCTTGGCGAGCGACTCGGTGATGTCCGTCGGGATGAGGATCGTGTTGTTCTGGCCAGAGCGGCACAGTTCGAGCATGACCTCGGTTCCCTTGAGCCAGCGCCCTTCTTCGGTGTAGGTCGTGGCGGCCTTGTTGAGTGCCTCCGCGATCTTCTCCTGCATCTCAGCGCGAACGAGTTCGGCCGCACCTTCCTTGGCGGCTCGAGCTTTCATGGCGATTGCCTGCTCGACCGCTTCGTCGTTGATGCTGAAGGACTTCAGCTCGAACGCGTTGACCACCACGCCCCAGCCAGCGACCCGTTCTGCAAGCTTCGCCATGATGGCAATGCAGAACGCGTCACGATGTTCGAGAAGCTGGTCGAGCTCGTTGGTCGCGGCGACGTCGGTGAGCGTGGAGAAGGAACGCTCCAGCACGCTGTCATAGACGTCTTCGACCTGGACGACCGAGTCCTTGACCCGATCTTCGCTAATGCGATATGTGAGAACGCCGGTGAGGGCGATACCCACGTTGTCCTTGGTCTGAACCTCGGGCACCTCGACCTCGATGACGATGTCCTGAACGGGCACGTCGTCGAGGGTGCTGTAGAAGATTGGTTCGACGAAGCCGAGGCCTGCGCCGAGCGTCTTCACATAGCGGCCGAACAGCAGCACCGGGCGGCGCTCCCATTCGTTCACGATGTTGATCCAGCAGAGGAAGTACCAGACTGCCATGGCGAGCAGCCAGAGCCAGATCGGCAGGATGCCGGTCGGTTGTGGCAGCGGCTGGTTGGCCATTTGGTTGCCGGTAACGACAATGTCGCCATTGTCCGCGACATAGGGCATCGTCGCGACGACGAGGTTGTCCACGTCCGTCATCGAATGGAAGTGGTTCCATCCGAAGAAGAGTGCGGTGATGATAATAAGGCCGGCTATGAGCATATAGCGACGCATTTGGTGACTCCCTGTATAGACTGTGTTGCCAAAGAGCGGCTGAGTGTATTTTAGTACATATAATAAATATTGTCAAGTCTAGAACCTATTGAGAGGCTGTTGTTGCTAAATTCTCCTTGTGTTCGAGCTCTGATACAATACGATTAATGGGAGAACAGCCTACATTACCCTTTGCAAAGGACGGTGAGTTTAAAATAGATCTCTTTAAAACTAAAGAGGTGCGAAAAGTATTTGATGGTGGGGAGTGGTGGTTTTCAGTAAAGGATGTTCTTGAAGCTCTTACAGATACAACAGATGGTACTCGGTATGCGTCTGATCTAAGAAAAAAGGACCCGGGACTGAATGAAAGGTACTCGGAAATCACGAGGACCTTAAAATACCAATCGAATCGCGGTCTTCAAGAGACAACTTTCATAAATATTGAAGGTATCTTCCGTTTGATGCAGTCTGTTACTACGGGAGAAAAATCAGAAGCTTTTAAAAAATGGTTAGCTAAGGTTGGGTTTGAGCGCATACAGGAAATAGCAAACCCAGAACTCGCCATAACTCGCGCTATGGCCTATTACGCGGCCAAGGGATATCCACCTGATTGGATTGAGGCCCGAATTCAAAATAAGGCTGCGCGCGGGAAGCTCGAGTTAGAGTGGAAAGAAAGAGGAATAGAAGGAAAACAATATGCTATTTTGACCGATGCGATTTCAATAGAAACCTTCGGGGTGAAGACCTCTAAGCATAAGGAGATAAAAGGATTGGCAGGCCAACCATTGCGTGACCACATGACTCCAATCGAACTTACTCTCACCACTCTTGGGGAGCAAGCTACTACAGAAATTGCAAAAGTCAGAAATTCCCAGGGAATGTTTGAAAATCTCCAGGCTTCTAAAAGTGGAGGTGGTATTGCTGGTAAAGCTCGACAGGAGATTGAACTGCAAACTGGGAGACGGGTGATATCTGATGAAAATTACCTTACTGAGAGGCAGCGAAAGAATGCATCACTTCCTGATGGATTGGCAGAAATCATAGAAAAGTCGGTCCATCCTGATAAAGAATAAGGTCCTCGGAAACTCCGAGGACCTTATTCATACCGTATTTCCTAACGCTTTAGCATTCGGGAAGAGAAAGCAGGTTATCTGCCCGTGTCTCATCTGCGACGGTCTTAACGTATTTTGTACCTCCAACTGTAATAGCTGTCATGAGATACGCTTTGTCCCCCTGGCTATCAAGCACATATGCCCTACCACCATCTTTAACAAAGTCATACATCTCGAGCCTAGTGTTGTACTTCTTGTCTGAGGTGCCATCTTGAATCCAACCAAGACGACTAATCGCAGTGTGACGATTGGCATGGTTTCCGGAATCCTTATTAATGCAAGTTATTCTAATAGCCATAACTAATGTGTATAAAGCACGTTTGCCTCAGATCCTTATCGTATTATAGAAAGGTGTCCAAGGTCATCGTACGACAGCAGCCTTGCCAGGCAATCAACTAGCGTACGAAGATAATATTTGGAAAGGCTGTGTCGCAAGACGCGGCCTTTCTTCTTATAGTTTATATTGTTTAATATTTATGACACTGTGGAGAGAGCGCACTATAAAATTTATCCTCCGTATAGCAATTAGATTACTCGACATTTGGAGCCTGAGGCATTAAACGGTAAGTCGGGAAAACTAGGCTATGTCGGTATGCAAAAATCCCTTATATCCTTGGTTATTTTAAATTCTTCACAATAGTTTTCTCAGGTAAAATCAGTGATCTTGAGGATACTTCTTGAGGTGTTTTCTAAAAAGGAGAGCTCCGAAAACTATTAAAAGTTAGGTAGAAAATCTGGCTTATATTCTCGATAACTTAATTCTGGCAAAACAGTTTTTGGGTACTTTTCAACCTTTTTAACTGGTTTCATGCCTACGTAAAAGGTATGCTGAGCAAGGACACAATCGAATAAAATGACCTAACCCTTCTGGCAACAGGAGATATGGTCGCAAGCCCAATCAAGCATAAAGAACCCGTCATGGGGTAGCTTGATTGGCCATATCGGGAAACCGGTATGCCTGGCAGCAATGCTGGGGACCCGTGGCGGGTTCTTTGTGTCCAGAACCTAGCGGGTATTAAAGACCAATCAAGCAAAATATGAATACTGAAAACAAAAATTGGGCCAAGGTATCAATTCCCACGCCCGTAGTCGTCGTTATTCTGTTTATTATAAGTGGCATTAGTTTCCTTTCCATTATGGATTCATCTTTAGAAGTTAGGGACACAATGGCCAATCTAAATCAGACATCCGCTAGAGGAGTTATTACAGCTGAGCAACTAGTGGAGAGCAGAAGCCGTTAAGGCCCCACACGAGGCAAATTAGGGCTCATAGAGCTATGATTAGCCTAATGAACGACCCTCAGACCACAGAACAATTATTTGAACTATTAAAGGGCTTTCAAAAGGCCGATAACAACGACGCTTCCCAAACGTATCGTTACGTTATTTATGTAAGAAAATCTACTGATGATGCTGAAAAGCAGATACGTTCCCTCGCTGACCAAATCAGTGAGTGTGAGCATTTGGCTGCACAATTAAAACTCAAGGTTGTTAAGGTAATCGAAGAATCAGAATCAGCAAAGGAGCCTGATATTCGACCAAGATTCAGAGAGGTGCTTGATGGAGTGAAGTCTAAGAAATATGACGGAATTATCGCTTGGCATCCCGATCGGTTAGCTCGGAACATGAAAGATGCGGGCGAGGTGATTGATCTTATCGATAAACACATTATTAAAGATCTGAAGTTTGTAAGCTTCACCTTTGAAAATAGTACCAGTGGAAAAATGCTACTAGGTATGACGTTCGTTCTATCAAAGCAATATTCAGACAGTCTTAGCGATAATGTTAATCGTGGAAACCGAAGAAGCATTGCTGAAGGAAAATATATCAGCAGGCCTAAACACGGATATTATAAAGATAGAAATCAGTTTCTTTGGCCAGACAAGGATAATTTTATCCTTTTGAAAGAGGCCTTTCTAATGCGTCGTGATAAGAAAACCTATTCAGAGATTGCCTCCTATTTAAATAAAATGGGATATGAGCGATCTAATAGTGATAGTAGTCACTCCCCTTTTCATTGGACTGCTCAGAAAATAGATAAGATACTTCGTGATCCTTTTTATGCGGGCGTAGTTATATACGGAAAACAGAAAGTAGATTTAACTCAAGCGTATGATTTTGTACCCATGGTATCTGTTGAAGAATTCATGGCTATAAATAAAGTGTCTCGTACCTCTGAAATTAGTAAGCTTGCACGCCGCTTTAGGACCACGGAGAACGTTAAAGCTGACTTGATGCGCGGCATGATTATCTGTAAGGATTGCGGGGAATCTATGATTGCTGGAATTACCTCAAAGGTTAATAAAGCTGGTAAGAAAACTAATTACTTCTACTACCGATGCGAAACAGACGATTGTGATATGTATGGTAAATCTATAAGAGCAAAGGTGATACTTGATTACGTATATGCATTTCTTGCAAAGAATCCTTTTTCATCTACCGCTTCCTATAAGCATTATTTAAAAGAAATGGAACATGTTTCTGATGAGAGAAGTTCTACTGCAAGAACTGAGCTTGCAAACCTATTACGCAAAAAGCGGATCGTAGAGAGCAGATACGAAAAGACGAAGAATTTGCTACTCGATAATATTGCAGATGAGCGCATTCAATCGACATTTAAGGACGATCTGGACAGGGCCGGCTCTGAGATAAAGCAGATTGAAAATTCCATAGCCCAAAAGCGTATCGAGGCCGAGATTGGAAAGTCTGATGTACTTGCTTATGGCGACTTCCTTGAACTTATGGAAAACATGGCAAAGAATATACGTTCATTAAAGAAGTTGAGTGAGCAGGACTATATATTGCGAAAAATCTACTTGAACTTTGAAATTCAAGGAAAAGAAGTAGTAAATGCAAAGCTTTGTTCACCCTTTGATGAGCTTTGCGCTCTTAATGTCTCAATTGGTCGGGGTGCGGGGAATTGAACCCCGTCTAACTGCTCCCAAAGCAGTCGTACTACCGGTATACGACACCCCGAATGACAGAGTGGACTGCAGATAGCTCTGAGTCCCCTGTTTTGCTCATCCTACCAGGTTTTCGTATAAGGTCTATGTGTTTATACAATCTGCGGGTAATAGCGGACTCGAGCCATACCATCGCTCTGACGTAGCCACACGAGAGCGCCATCAATTTGCCACTCCCCTTCCCAGTTTTTATCTGCCACATACCACTCTGCTGTCCTACGAACTTTGCGTATCTTATATGGATGCAGATTCCATGCGGGATCGTACCCGCTGTCTTGAGATTCTAAATTTGGAAATTCTACACATACGACAGTCTTAACTTCTACAATATGCAGTGTATTTTCGTTTAGAGCCATGACATCGAGCTCACCAGTTTTAAAAGCAATATTCCTTCCTATTATTGAGAAGCCAAGCCTGCGCAGGTATTCTGCCGCTACACGTTCTCCTAAGTTTCCAATGTCTTTACGTGAAGATTTACTAAGATTCATGACCTTAAATAATATGGCTTAGTTGCTGAAGGAATCAGTTGATAATTCTAAAATTCTTCTGAATTCTTTCTAAGACGTATGTCCGTTATCCCCACTACTAACAGACTTTTCCCCTGTTTGCATTTCCACAAACTCAGACTGTGGTATATTCAATACATGGCAAATAACTGGAGAACAGAGGCGCAAAGACAACATTTTTTAGAATACCAACGAAAAAGAAAGGCAGATTTTAAAGCTCGCGGGATATGTCCAAGTTGTACCAAAAGACCTGCTGCTGAAAATAGAACTTGTTGCGTCCAATGTCTAGAAGATAAAAAGCTGACTCAGCAGTTTGGTACTGCAGGACCTTATAGACAGCTATATGCAGAGTTATTTGAACGACAGAATGGCTTGTGCGGCATATGCCGCGTTCCAATGAAGAGACCAGTCCTAGATCATTGTCATAAGACCATGGTCGTTCGAGGCCTCCTGTGTTCAAACTGTAATATTGGAATCGGTCAGTTTAAAGATGACCCTGCATTACTTAGCAATGCTATTGTCTACGTTACTGAAAATGCAGGTATCGGTATCAGTATTAAGAAGAGAGACAAAAAGTAGGATCCACAACGATAAAAGCCCCTATAGGGCTTTTATCTGACTGGTGCGGATAGGGAGAATCGAACTCCCGATTCGTCCTTGGCAAGGACGTGTTTTACCACTAAACCATATCCGCTACGGGAAGAACTATAGCACAGGTACTTCCCTTTTTTCTAGTGCCCCCGCCAGGATTCGAACCTGGAACGACAGTTCCGAAGACTGTTGTGATATCCATTTCACTACAGGGGCAATCGGCTTTGCTTTGCTGCCGTATTAGCTACTGTACTACACGCTAGGCGAAAGCACAGCAGCGTACTAGTATTTAGGTAATGGAATTCCGTGTCCCCAAAGAAGTACGCGATGTTGCCGAAGGACTTCGCAACGAGGGCTTTGAAGCCTACTTGGTTGGTGGTTGTGTGCGTGACCTGTTAATAGATCGTCGTCCAAAGGACTGGGACATCACTACAAACGCTAAGCCTGAGGATATACAGCGTATATTCCCTGATTCCTTTTATACTAACGACTTTGGAACCGTCGGTGTTCTACGTGAAACTGATGATGAGCGACTTAAAATCATTGAAGTAACTCCCTACCGTACCGAGAGCGTGTATAGCGATAAACGCAGACCTGATGCCGTTACATTCGGACAGAGCCTTGAAGAAGATCTCGCTCGTAGAGACTTCACTATTAACGCAATCGCATATGACGAATCTAAAGGACAGTTAATTGATCCGTATAAAGGACAAAGGGACATTGAACTCAAGGTGTTGCGCACGGTAGGAGTTCCTTCTGAGCGATTCGAAGAAGACGCATTGCGTCTAATGCGTGCAGTTAGACTGGTTGCTGAACTTGAATTCGCACTTGATACAGAGACTGCTGCAGCTATTCAACAGAAAGCAGCCAATCTTGGCCATATCTCTAAAGAGCGTATACGGGATGAATTTGTTCGTATCCTTAATTCAAGCCAGCCTATGATGGCGCTAGTAATGGCTCAGCAATTAGGTCTTTTAGAATACATAGCCCCGGACCTCACTCGAGGAATAGGTATCGAACAAAATCAAGCTCATAGCTTCGACGTCTTTGGTCATCTAATGCGTTCCCTTCAGCACGCAGCAGATAAGGAGTGGAGTTTTGATATTCGCTTAGCAGCAGTATTTCATGATGTTTCTAAGCCTGAAGTCCGCAGATGGGAACCAAAGAAGAATGATTGGACATTCCATGGTCATGAAGTTGTGGGCGCTCGTGTAACAAAAAAGGCTCTTGAGGATCTTAAATTTTCACGTGAAACTATTGAAAAAGTGACTAAAATGGTGCGTTGGCACATGTTCTTCTCTGATCCTGACCAGATTACCCTTTCAGCCGTTCGCCGTATGATTCGTAACGTTGGCGAGGAGAATATATGGGATTTACTTAATCTACGTATATGCGATCGCATAGGTACAGGACGTCCTAAGGAACAGCCTTTTAGGTTCCGCAAATACAAGGCAATGGTTGAGGAAGCACTACGTGATCCAATCTCAGTAGCAATGCTCAAAACTGACGGGGCTCACATAATGGAGAAGTTCCACATGAAACCTGGTCCACGGCTAGGATGGCTATTAAATGCGCTGCTGGAAGAAGTTCTTGAGGATCCTACGAGAAACACCGAGGAGTATTTGGACGCTCAATCGGCCTCACTGTTAGGGTTAACTGACGAAAACCTTAAGAAACTAGGCGATATTGGGAAAAAGAAGCGTGAAGAGAAGGAGGAAGAGGAAATACAGAAGATTCTAGATAAACATCACGTTTGTTAAAGTTTCTTTGCCTGTTTCACGTGAAAAGGAATAGTGCCTGTTTCAGCGACGTATTTCACGTGAAACAACAAAAAACGACGTACTTACGTCGTTTTTTGTTGTTAAGCTTATACTTAGCAACATATACTATAAAAAGAGGCCGTGAAGAGGGATTCCAGTCAACTGAAATCGCTCTGCACGGCCTCTTGGCTTTAAGCTAGATGGGACTGACTAAGGACCAAATTGGGAGCTTGGGGCAAAGGAATTGGTGATCCTTAGTACTTTAGATTGTCCTGAAAGCTTTTATTGTTGCGGTTTCATGTGGAACCTTTTCTATTGGTCTAGCTCGCTTAATTTTCAGGGAATCCTCCCGAACGGGTGAGCTGAGTATAGTGCTTCCACACAAGCGCGCCTGATATTTCGCACAAAGAACTCACAAAGATCAGCCGATTTCGAGAACCGGCAAATACTTCACAGTCCTTGCCGCTCCCCGTCTTTAATTGATACTACGCTGGTATAGGACATAGTAAAGGACATCTATGGGGATAAGTGTCCTTTAGAGTGTTATTGAAATAGGGCAGTGGTCTGATCCATATATTTCAGTATGAATCTCAGCCTTTTTAATATGTTTAAGAAATTCTTTTACAACAAAAAAATAATCAATGCGCCAACCAACGTTTCGTTCACGTGCATGCGTAAAAGTATCCCAGTAACTGTATATCTCGCTCTGTTGTGGATAAAAATGGCGGAATGTATCAACATATCCTGCCTCTAGTAGCTCATCCATCCATTTACGTTCGATAGGTAAAAAGCCTGTTGTATTCTGATTCTCCTTAGGTCTAGCGAGGTCAATGGGGAAGTGTGCTGTGTTTATATCTCCACAGAAAATAACAGGTTTGCTTTTGCGCAGCCCTTCGCAGAAAGCTAAAAATGATTCATAGTATCGAAGTTTAAAATCTAGTCGTTCCGGACCTCGTCCGCCATTGGGAAAATATATATTTAAAAGCCAGAAATCCTCATATTCTGCGCCAATTAATCGACCTTCGTCATCAAATTCTTTTATTCCCATTCCATATATAACTTTCAGGGGTTCAACCCGTGAATACAACGCCACGCCGCTGTATCCCTTCTTGCCTAGAGAAGGGGAGAAGAAAGAAGAAAAGCCGGCCACTTCTCGTACCTCGTCAGGCAGTTGTTGCGGTTCGGCTTTTACTTCCTGAAAACAAAAAATATCGGGTTTGGTACCACGGAGAAAAGCTTCCCAATACCCATTGCGGTGCACGGCACGTAGTCCGTTCACATTCCATGAAACAATCTTCATGGAACTATTCTATAACGATTTGCTGGTTTTGATGATATCTCGCGGAGACTTAACTTTTACTATCGATAATTACCACTTGATAGCAACGAACAATATTCCAAGGAGAACGACTATTGCAGCAGCTGCGAAAAGCAATTTCCCAGAACCAGAACTTTCCTTTGGTGGCTCAGGAATTTCTTCACCTTCTTGGGTGTAATCCATGACGTTCCTTTTATGGGTATACCTAATGGTAGCTTTAATTCTAGGAGTTTTGGGGCACCCTGTGGATTACCCAATATTGTTAGAAAAATGCAATAAAAAAACTACCGTAGGTAAGTCGGTAGTTTAGGGGGATCATCTCCCCAACGGAGACGTTCATCCATGAGACTGAGCAAATCTAGCACGACTGCATGTGCATGGAATCTTTTACTCTTGAGCTCGTGGCGAAGATCTTTGTTATTTTGATTTCCTATCACTGAACGAGCAACGACTTCTTTCAGCGCAATAATGATAGCTGCTTTGATTTTGTGTTGTGGGGTGAGACGCTCGCCAAGCCCATGTTGTCTATGCTCGTAGATTTTCTTACCGTCGCGCTTCCCGTCATCATTCGTCTTCTTTTCGGACAGATAGGCGACCGCGAGAACCAACACGTCCATACCCTCGGGGTCTAATAACGGTCTGGCCACGCGCAACGAATCTTCGATGGTTTCAATGTCCGCAATTGCGACCCATAGCGAAATGAGTAATTTTTTATCTTCTGAGTACGGATGTGACCCTCTCACAACCATACCTTTCGTCTTTCTTCCTCGTATCACTGTAATTCTCCCAGAAAAGGGCACCTGCCTTGAAGGTATAGGGATGGATGCTCGTTGTCAAAACTAGTTTCGTCGACGCCCGTGAAACTGTTTATGCACATTCGCCAAGTGAGCGTCGGTAACGTGAGTGTAAATCTGCGTGGTAGTAATTGATGCGTGTCCAAGCAATTGCTGCACAGAGCGAATATCTGCACCATTATTTAACAAGTCTGTTGCAAATGAGTGCCTCATAACGTGTGGGGTCACTTTTTTAGTGATGCCCGCTTTAGCCGCATATATTTTAATCATCAACTCAATAGAGCGGGGAGTTAGGCGACCAGGTGTTGCTTTTACATTGCGACTTCGCGGAACATTCACAAACAATGCTTCGTGCATATCCTTTCGAGCTTTTAAATAAGCTCTCACTGCTGCTTTCGCTTCATCAGAAAGAAAAACAACACGTACTTTCTCGCCCTTACCGCGAATAGGGAAGCTGTCTCGCGTTAAATCTAGATCATTATCAAGCGAACAAAGTTCAGAAACACGTAGCCCAGTAGAGAAAAGGAGTTCGAGTATAGCTTTGTCGCGCAATCCTCGCTCGTCAGTACCATCAGCTGACGCTAAGAGTCGATCCAATTCAATAGGGGAGATGAGATCAAGGTGACGCTCGGGAACTTTGGCGAGTTCAATACGCTCCGGTGACATTCCATCTATTCCTTGTTTACGTAAGTACTTAAGGAACGCACGTAATGCAATCAAATAATAGTTTTGAGTTCGACGTTTCATCGAATCATTGTTAGTTCCGGGCTGTCTATTGAGCCAAAGCCTAAATTCACGCACTTTATCTTCAGTAATGTCGTTAATAGTGACAATTTTCATCTGCATAAAGAAACGCGTGAGGTAATGATCGTAGTTTTGGATCGTTTTTACCGCTCGACCTCTCTCAATTTCTGTATATTCAAGAAATTGGCGCTTGATCTGCTCTGCATTCATACCTAAATTGTAGCATCGCGCTGGTTCGTACAATATTTGTGACCAGGGAGTAGAGTACTAGGAGACACTTGCGCGATTAATCAAGGTGTGGTACCATGGCCTCAATGCTTACAAAACGCGTAAAGACAGCCGTTATAAAGAACGCGGCGATGCACGACACTGACACAGGCTCAGCGTCTGTTCAGGTTGGTATCCTCAGCCGTAAAATTGAAGAACTCACAAGCCACCTTAAGAAGAATCAGAAGGATTTTCACTCACGTCGTGGTCTTCTTCAGATGGTTGCTGATCGTCGTACTCACTTGCGCTACCTCGAAAAGAACAACAAGCGTCAGTACAGTGCGATTGTGAAGAAGTTGGGTCTCAAGAAGTAATTCTAAAGAATAACCGGCCTCACCGCCGGTTTGTTCTTTATAGTAGCTATTGTACGATTTGTAGGTGATAGAATGTTCGAGTAGCTTATTTGGCTACGTATTTTTAGTAAAAAACGGCAGCTGGCATAGTAGCCTCGCGCCAACTCTAATATTTATTTAATATGGCAGTTATTAAACATCCAGCTCAACGCGTCGGTGTCTTCATCGATACGCAGAACCTGTACCATAGTGCGAAACATCTTTATAAGACCCGTGTGAACTTCGCAAACGTGCTCAAAGAAGCAGTGGGGGATCGCACGCTCGTGCGCGCTATTGCATATGTTATCTCAACAGAAAGTGGCGATGAGACAGCGTTCTTCGACGCTCTTACCAAAATAGGTATCGAAACGAAGGTTAAGGGGTTGCAAATCTTTTCTGACGGCGCAAAGAAAGCCGATTGGGACGTAGGTCTCGCTATCGACGCAGTGAAGCTTGGTCCAAAGCTCGATACCATCGTACTAGCTACTGGTGACGGTGACTTTGTTCCTCTCATTGAGTATTTAGACATGCATATGGGCTGCCAAGTTGAAGTAATCTCATTTGGTAAGTCTTCTTCATCAAAACTAAAAGAAGCAGCACATGCCTTTACCGACATGTGTGATGACCCCAAGAAATTCCTCATAGGTCGCGGTTAGTAAAACGCATAATCAAAGTACACATGCCAGGTGAGGTCTAACCTCACCTGGCATGTAGAATATAAGGGAATGAATCCCGATGACGTGAAGACCATAGTTCCAAAGACTGACGCGACGTTTACGCAACCAAGCGATCCGTCACAATATATTCGTACCTACGCAAAAGACGTAGCTGCGCTCACGAATTCTCCTGCACCTACTCCAACTGCTGCACCAGCTAAACCTGAGACCACTGATGACAATGTGACCGTGCCCGAGTACGATGCTTCTCCCGTTAATCATGGAGATAACCCATCATCACCAAAAGAATTTAAGTCTGAAGTTGTTGCTCTCTCTAAAGATGATTCCGACGGTATCTTTAGTGGGCAAGTCTCAGCACAAGCTCCCGCACCATCTCCAATGTCCGTTATGCCACAGGCAAGTATTGGAGTTACTCCAAACGTTGTTCCGGAAGAAACGGCTCAAGAACGAGAGGCTATTCTTGCGCGACTACGCGCAAAGCTCGCGAGTCACAGTCCAGCAAATGTAATTGAGCCTGCACAACCTATTGTTGTGCCTCTTCCTGAAGAACCAATAGTGCCGGTACCGCAACCAATCATTGCTGAAACTCCAAAGCCTCCACAGTTTATGCCGCCAGCAGAACCACGTGTTGTGCCGTTGCCAGTACGTGAACCAGTTGCACCAGTACCACCCGCGCCAAGACCGCAGGAAGTAAGCGCATCGCCAATACACACGTTCACTTCTGATTTTTCTGATCGCATTGATTCTCAAAAGGCATCGACATTCTCAGTACTCGCTTCCCAAAGCGATGCGGGTCCATCAGTAATAAAGAGAAGCAATCCACGTAGCCGCTTAGTCCCTGTTCTGGCAGGCGCTCTTCTCCTTGTGTTAGGGATAGGTATTGTGGCCGCTGCGTATCTCTATACTAAAAAAACACCAACAGTGCCTGTCGTTGCAGGTGTCCCTTCTTTGATTACTTTTGATGAAAGTGTGGAAGTGAAGGGAACGGGAATAGCTCTCATGAAAAATATAGCTGATATAGCCGGACAGACATCAGTGTCGGGTAATGTGATCGTGACGTACATAACAACCCCTTCAGTTGCCGGCAGCGGTATTCCACAACCAGGAGGTGCGATAATCAGGCAGCTGCCTCTCGACGCTCCAGACATACTTATACGAAATATTGATGATTCGAGCACTGTTGGTACCATTCATGCAGGAAATGAATCACGACCCTTCCTTGTGTTACGTGTAAATTCATATGAACGCACATTTGCAGGAATGCTGGCATGGGAACCAACGATGACTGCTTCGTTATTACCATTCTTTCCAACATACACAGATGTAAGTACTGCCGTTGTCGCGACCACGACTTTAAGTACGTCAACCACAACTAACGTAGCTATTGCGTCACCGTTCTTTACCGATGCCGTTGTCGCAAACCATGACGTACGCATTCTTCGAGATTCAAAGGGAAGAAGTTTGATCCTATATGGCTACCAAGGGAAAGATACGCTTATAATTGCTCGCGATGAGGCAGCATTTACAGCAATTATTGCACGACTTACCGCTACCGTAACCCCATAGTAGAGCAGTATCACGTAGTCTGGCCTGCTAGCCCGTGCTAGTATTTTTATATGAAAGACACCAGCACATACAAAGCAAAACTTGAGGATGAGAAGAAGCTATTGGAAACGGAATTGGAAAGCGTGGGACGACGGAATCCTTCGAATCCCGCTGACTGGGAGCCAGTACCCCAGGAAATAGGACAGGAATCAGATCCGAATGATCGCGCCGATTTAATGGAACACCTTAGCGAAAACAGTGCGATTTTAAACGATCTTGAAATTCGTTACAATATCGTACTTACTGCTCTTGAACGTATTGAAAATGGGACGTACGGCGTATGTGAGGTTAGCGGAGAAGAAATTGAAGAAGATAGACTGTCTGCAGATCCTGCTGCGGCAACATGCAAAGCGCACATGAACGGATAAGTATGGAACGACTTTCTGTTAAGAATTGTCTATCATTTGGCTGGAATTCTTTTACCTCGAAGCCGTGGCTGTTTGTACAAGTGACTGCAATTGTCATACTCGCGAATATAGCTATTAGTTTAGTTCAATCAGGCTACCTGACTGCAGGGACTTATTTGCTTGGATCAAATTCCGATATCGCAGTTGTTTTTGCTTCAGTTGTAGGCATGGGTCTCTCATTCCTCGTAAGTATGGGTAAGACAGCTTTCTATCTAGGCGCTCACGATTCTATTAAAGACACCTCTGCGCAGGCATTGTGGCATCCATATCCATACCTGAAGTTTGTTGCGACCTCACTTCTAGTAGGACTTGTGGTAGTTGTAGGATTGATTCTAATTATTCCAGGAATTATTGCTGGCGTAATCTTTGGTTTCTCACTCTACATAATAATTGAGGAGAATCTAAACCCTATTGATGCGATGAGGAAGAGTGCGCAGCTTACAAAAGGTAATCGTATGCAGCTTTTCGTCCTCGGGCTTGCTCTCATTGGAATTAATATCCTAGGAATTTTAGCTCTTCTTGTTGGGCTTCTTGTTTCGCTACCCGTTTCAAGTCTTGCGATAGTACACGCGTATCGAACTCTTTCAGGTAAGACTGAGGTTCCATTAAAGATTGCAATGTCCTAAAATAAATCTGAAGATAATTGCTTGAAAATACATCTCCCGGCACTAATGCCGGGAGATGTATTTTTTCTAAAGTCTAATCAACGCTGTCCCCACAGAAAGGTATCTCGTGTAGTTCATGTACCCGACAAGATACTAGAATGGGAACTAATTCATACAAACAGCCAGAACGGCGAAGTAAGAAGGTGGCGGGGTACGCAATGCTTGTCGCAGCACAACCAATTGGTGCGCGTGCTGAGCTTGTAACTATTGAGGCTGACCTCTCTCGTGGTCTACACGCTTTCTCCGTTATTGGTCTCGCAGATAAAGCTGTCGAGGAGGCCCGTGATCGTATTTCTGCAGCTATACGTCATGCCGGTTTTAAATCCCCGAAGGCGACTAATCGCCGAATAATACTGTCGCTTTCTCCCGCCGATCTTAAAAAGGAAGGTTCTCATTATGATTTGCCACTTGCCATATGCTACTTAGCAGCGGCAGGCGATATTGACCTACCTGAACAATCTGCCTTGTTTTGCGGGGAGCTTGGTCTTGATGGAACTGTTCGAGGTGTTCGAGGCGTACTGTCTCAAGTAATCTGTGCAAAAGAACATGGCATGACAGAAATTTTTGTTGCATCGAACAATGCCAGCGAAGCATTCCTAGCTGGTGATGTGACAGTGTACCCGGCAGATACTCTTACAGAAATCGTTGACCACTTGCTCGGGAGGAATAAGATTCCTCCCGCAAAGAAACGAGCATTGCCTAACGTTCGTCCACCAACTCAAGACTTTGCAGATATAAAGGGACAGGAAACCGCGAAGCGTGCGCTTGAGATAGCGGCCGCAGGCAGACACAACATCGTACTGTATGGACCGCCAGGAACAGGGAAGACCATGCTTGCTCGTGCACTGCCGAGTATACTACCCCCACTTAGCAGCAATGAGCTGCTTGAAGTAATCGCGATTCATTCAACTGCAGGAATACTTCCCAGCGATGATGTGTGCATGTGGCCACCATTTCGTGCGCCTCATCACACAGTGTCACACACTGCTATGGTTGGCGGGGGAGCATACCCTCGTGCAGGAGAAGTTACACTTGCACATAATGGAATTCTTTTTCTAGATGAGTTTGCTGAATTCGATGCACGCGCACTTGAATCACTGCGACAACCGCTTGAAGACAGAACTATTACTGTGACTCGTACAAAAGGAACCACAACGTTCCCCGCAGATTGCATGCTCGTGGCAGCAATGAATCCAGCTGATACGCTCTCATCAGATACGGGCGTAGCAGTACGACAAGCACTTAAACAATCAAGAAAAATATCAAGACCTATCGTTGATCGACTCGACCTTTGGGTTGAGGTTACGCATATTCCGCATGAAACTCTTGCGGCGCTTAGTAAAGAAACTGGTAGTAGCCAAATAGAAAAATCTGAAGTGATTCGTACGCGTGTACATAAGGCGCGAACTCGAATGGCTCTGCGTGTGGGCTGTGCTGGGGCAGTAAATGGTCGCCTAAGTCCTCGAGAGCTAGAGCAGACAACTGCGTTTACTGTCGAGGCAAGCAAAACATTACTAATAGCTGCGCAAAGATTACAATTTTCTCCACGAAGCTATCACCGAACCATGCGCGTAGCACGTACTATTGCGGATTTGGCCGAGTCTAACGAGGTGCTACCCGCACATGTTCTAGAGGCTCTGCAGTACCGACCACGCGGACTGTTTGGGTTTGAATGAGATTACGGTGCTTAGTAGCACTTACTCATGAGAGTACATGAGTATCCAAAAGGATTCTTAGCACCACGTACCTCGAAGTGAAGATGGTTACCGGTAGCCTCGCCGGTCTCGCCTACGTATCCGAGCAGCTGTCCTTGAGAAACAACGTCGCCTACAGAAATAATATCTTTGCTCATATGAGAGTAAAGAGTCTGCGTTCCATTTGCATGACTAATTACGACGTATGATCCGTACCCACCATTCCATCCACCATCTCCCTTTGAAAGAATGACCGTTCCACCTGCCGCTGCATGAATAGGAGTACCACTTGGGGCACTTAGATCGACACCGTTGTTACCGTGAATCCCTTGGTAAAGAATTGCACCTGGTACTGGATTCGCGTAATAACCGCTACTAGCTGATGGCGCACTAATATCTGCTTTGATTTTTACAGACGTGGTTTTCGCTACGACCGCAGTTGAGCTCGTCTTAGTCGCTGTGGTAGCTAGCTTATGAACGGTAGTAGGGGTAGCGGCACTTGCCGTAACTTCGCCGCCAGGAATAACAAGAGTGGAACCAACAACTACCGTAGCGCCCGCATCTAGACCGTTGAAGGTAGCAATTTCCTGCGCCGATGCCTTAAATTTGATAGCTATAGAAGACAAGGTTTCACCACTCGTCACCGTGTGTTGGGTGCCTGACACGGGGAGGATGACGAGCGTCATGCCCGGCTTTATAGTGCTCTTTATTGTAAGGTCGTTAGCCCAAAGAATGGTGTTAACGGAAATACCAAAATGCGAGGCAATTCCTGAGATAGAATCACCATTCTTCACGGTATATACGGAAATACTTCCACTTGATCCAGAATCAGTCGATGTATCACTATTACTCGCAGAAACATCAGGAAGTGCGCCATCAGGACCAGAGTTAGCCATAAGGGCCGAACCTTCTGAGAGAGGCAGTAACGAATCACCCTTTGAAGGGTTCGGGTCTGTATTAAGAGCCGCCGCAAGAATATTGAGCGATGGGTCGTGCAAAATAGGGGTGCCGCCATCCGCTGCCTTAGCGGTTGAAAATGGCCAGAAGGCTCCCACTCGGGCTGGTGTAAGGAGCAAAACAGTGCCTAAAAGGGTCGCCGATATGCCGGCTGCACCTAATGCTGCGTATACGTTCCGACGAGTGCCTTTAGGCATATCGTGAGAAGGATTTTTTGTGTTCAAAATAAGACGGACAGGGGGAACTTCAGCAAATCTTCAGAATACAAAAATGGCTTACCTAAGCCATCTCTTGAGTTACAGAGTATCAATCAACCTAGCAAGTATAGCCCGGCAAACGAGCGGGTCAACTCTTGACAGACACTTGTATTGTGGAGAACGTATGAAGGAAATTCATTGACTATATGTCAATATTATGATGATATTAGCGCGTGGCTGTAGGGCCAAATATCAATTATAGAAGTAGAGGGAGAGTTCCGATGCGTATTCACAACATGTGGGCCTTGGTTAGCGCCATTGGCATACTGGTCGCACAAGTCCTCATCGTGATTGTATTGCCAAAATTTGGCATAAACGACGGGGGAGTTTTTAAGTTCTCAGCCTGGAGTCTCATGTTTTCCGGAAGTATCGTAATGATGGTCGGAGGCCATGCTCAAAACGGTGAGCGGTGGTCGACCATTTTTATAGGATTTCTGTTCTTTGCAGTCGGAATGTATACGATACTCGAGGTTACTCAGCCCCTATCCGTACATACCGACGTTCTATGCATGAGCTTGCTCATCCTCAGTCTCTTTATCCTTCTTTGCTGGGAAAGTTGCCAAGACCCGACAAAGGAAAAGATTCTCGCAATGAGTACGTTTCCCTCGCCTTGAAGCACCTGCTTCAAGGCGTTTTTTATACCTCTGGCCAATTTGTTATAGTGAGGTAATGAACGCATTTGATCCTTCTGCTGAGCCTGAATACATTGCACATTTAAACCCGGCTCAGAAAGAGGCAGTGCTCGCTATCGATGGCCCTGTATCAGTTCTTGCAGGCGCTGGTTCAGGTAAAACATCTGTACTCACGACTCGTATTTACCATCTCATCCGAAAGGGGGTACCTGCTCACAAGATTCTTGCCGTAACATTTACCAACAAAGCTGCGCGGGAAATGCGTGAACGTTTACATGTAAAACTTCCTGATTCACCACTTCCATTCGTTGCAACTTTCCATGGTCTCGGTCGTGAGCTTTTGCAAACATATGGAACAGTGATGGACATTCCTCGTTACTTCACTATTTACGATCGTGATGATTCAAAGAGCGCGATACGCGAAGCACTCAAAGCCCTCGACGTTGATCCAAAAGAAGTACCGCCTAGCGCGATTCTTGGTCGTATTTCTAAAGCAAAAGGAGAGGGGCAGACTCTGCAAGAGTTTCGCGACAAACATGGGCGTGAAAGTTTTCGGTCACGTATCGTTGCAGAAGCATGGATTCGTTACGAAGAAACTCTTAAGCGTGAGAAGTCCCTCGACTTCGATGACCTTATCGTTCTTCCCGTTCGTTTACTTCAAAATCACGAAGACGTGCGCCGTAAAGTACAGGAACGCTTCAGCCATCTCCACGTGGATGAGTTTCAAGATACCAATGAATTACAGGGCCGTTTAGCGAACCTCATAGCAGGTGAAAGGCAGAATCTATTCGTAGTGGGGGACATCGATCAGTCAATATATACGTGGCGTGGAGCTACAATCGATAACTTACTAAAGTTTGAAGATACGTATGCAACCGCTAAGCATGTAGTTCTCGAACACAACTATCGTTCGACAAAAACAATCGTTGATGCCGCTA
Source organism: Minisyncoccota bacterium (assembly GCA_039927695.1). GTDB lineage: Bacteria > Patescibacteriota > Minisyncoccia > Phycocordibacterales > Phycocordibacteraceae > C7867-001. Next base: position 30,721 of record JBDSUM010000017.1, on the reverse strand, counting down.
ATGGAATTATTGAAAAGAATCAGAATCGTAAGGAAAAGCATGCAGTAACTAATAATCCGGAAGGGGAGCCAATTACAATCCATCCATCGAATACCGCAGAGACTGAGGCGCACTGGATTGCAACCCAGACCGGACGACTATTGCGCAAAGGAGTACCACCAGAAGAAATTGCCGTCTTGTTCCGAACGAACTTTCAAAGCCGTGCACTCGAAGAAGCATTCCTGCATTCGGGAATTCCATATCGTTTGCTTGGTACACGATTCTTTGATCGTAAAGAAGTTAAAGATCTTCTCGCATGGATTCGCGTTGCACTCGAGCCTGACAGGGAAGTGGATCGTATGCGTGCCGTGCAATCACCACCACGAGGTATTGGTAAGGTAACTCTCGGAAAACTTGTTGCAGGAAAACAAAATGAGCTTCGTGCTGCAGATCGTGTGAAAGTTGATGCATTTGAAAAACTTCTTACTGGCTTGCGCGAAGCAGCAGAAACTCTTGCACCGTCAGAATTTGTGAAACTCGTGATTGAACGAAGCGGTATTGAAAGTGCGCTCATCAAGGAAGGGGAGGATGGCCAAGAACGTTTAGAAAATGCGAAAGAACTTGGCACGCTCGCGAGTCGTCATGACGGAACACCAGGACTCGATGGTATTTGTTCGTTCCTCGCCGAGGCAGCGCTTGCTGGAGACCAAGATGAGATGGACAGGGAAGCGGGTAAGACGGGCGTAACGCTCATGACCGTGCACGCCGCGAAAGGTCTTGAGTTCGACACGGTGTTTGTAACAGGAATGGAAGAGGGTCTATTCCCACACGAAGGAATGGGTGCAAGCAACGAAGATCGCGACGAGGAAGAGGAGCGAAGACTCTTCTATGTGGCAGTTACGCGCGCAAAAAAGAAACTTTTTCTCACCCTTGCCCGCATTCGTCGTATCTATGGCACAGACTATATGGCAGAACCATCGTCTTTCTTGCAGGATATTAGCCCGCTACTCCTACACTACGATGAAGCTGACGAATACGGAGCAGAGAATATAATAGAGGCATAGCATATGACTCCTCCTCGAAACCTTCCGAAGAAATCACTGGGTCAGAACTTTCTGATGCATCCGCAGATAGCGGAACGCATAGTTATGAGCGCCTTGCTGCCCGAAGGAGCAACGGTGCTTGAAATAGGCCCTGGCACGGGCATGCTTACACGGGCTTTACTCGCAAAAACAGGAAAAGTGGTGGCGGTAGAAGCCGATGACGAACTTGTGCCACAACTTGCTGAAACCTTCGCAAGTGAGATTGAGATGGGGAAACTTGAGCTCATTCACGGAGATATACGCTCATTTGATCCGACATCGCTAGGAAATCCGTATGCTCTCGTCGCAAATATTCCGTATTACATTACCGGTGAAATCATGCGGATGTTCCTTGAAGCTGAACATAAGCCATATTCTATGACCTTGCTCGTTCAGAAGGAGGTAGCTGAGAGAATTGCTCGTTCCCACGACAAACAAAGTATCCTTTCGCTCTCCGTAAAGGCTTACGGAGAGCCAACATACTGCTTTACCGTACCTCGCGGGGCGTTCCGCCCCGCGCCAAACGTTGATTCTGCAGTTATTTCTATACAAAACATACGAAATGATGCTTTTTTTAGCCCAGAGGAAGAGAAAATGTTCTTCAAGGTACTGAAGACTGGCTTTGCACACAAAAGAAAACGTCTTGCAAAGAATTTGGAAGATTTAGCGCCTGCAGCATTTATTTTGGAAAGTCTTCGAAGCGTTGGACTTGATGAAAATATTCGGTCGGAAGATATGAAACTTGATTCATGGAAAGCGCTCGCAGAAATAATCGGAGCGTACAAAGACACGCAAAAGTAATACACATGCCAGCTATAGGACAACGTCCTTAATAGAGTGTTCATGCTACTATTTCAATAGCTTTTATGAGTATATCTGCACGAACAACTCGCATCATCGCAGCATCAGGATTGGCGCTCTCATTCATGGGCGTTTCATACATAATTTCTGGTCCAACTATTTTTGGTACTAACTCAGCGAGCGCGGAATCGACACAAGAACTCCTCGCAGCATACGCTGCAAAGGACACGGACAATGATGGTCTTCCAGACTGGCAGGAAACTCTCTACGGTACTGATCCTAGCAAAGCAATTTCAAACTCATACGGTATTCCTGACGGGGAAGCAGCTCAGAAAGGACTCCTAACGCCAACAGGACTCAAGAGCCAGCTTCCTGCAGATCAAGCTACGACTACAATTACCAAAGCAGACATCCCAGGACCAGATGCCGCGCCGGGAAGTGTCACTGACGAGTTCTCGCAACAATTTTTACAAAAGTTTTTCCAAGCTACAGGTGGTCAGCAAATGACTCCCGAGGCACAACAAGCTTTACTCACACAACTTCTTGGAGACTTCAGCACTCGCGCAGGTAAAGTTCTCGCCTCATCGTACTCAGGGGTATCTGTTCACACGAATCCTTCTATAGACATTCTTACGTACGCGGCATCCGTAGAAAAAATAGTACGTGCTCATGACGTACCGGCTGGAAACAGCCAACCGCTACCACTCATGGAAGCGTTGATAGAAAAGAATGACGAGAGCGCCCGTCCAAAACTTATAGCAATATCGAGCGCATATCGTGCAATCGCAAACGACCTGATGACAGTCTCTGTGCCGCCAGCGCTCGTGCCTCAGCATGTGGCACTTGTGCAAGCGTTTGATTCTCTTGCAAAGTCGACGAATGTTATTACGGTATACGAAAAAGATCCGCTAGGTACTCTCGGTGCGTTTTCTACCTATCAAGATTCTTCAGCATTGCTCGCAACGACGCTTACAAAAATTGCGACTATCATATTGCAGGGAGGTGAGCCTGCGAATGGTACGCCGGGTTCATTGATTGTATTTCTCGGTAGACTTAGCCAACCAAAATAATGACTTCCCGAACACGTACATGGGTTAAAAAGATTGGTGCTGGAGTACTGTCTCTCACTATTGTTTTAGGTCTGTCTTATGGATCTTTTGCAGTACACGAAGCTCCTAAGGCTGAAGCATTTTTGGGAGTCGGTGACATTGTTATCGATCCTACAAACCTTATTCAAAATACTATTGGTGCCGCAGCAAGTGTGGATTCTGTCGTAGTATCAAAGATTCTTAACGGCCTTGCATGGACAGTCGCTAAGCTAACGATTCAATCGATAACACGCAGTACTGTTAATTGGATAAACTCTGGATTTAATGGATCTCCAGCATTTGTAAGTGATCTTCAAAGTAACCTTAAGTATCTAGGGGATTCTGTTGCTGATGATTTTTTTAATCAATTGAATAATACTGTGGTGGATTCAACCGGGTTTAACATACGTTCTCCATTCCAAGATCAAATAAATCAGAAATTGCGCTCAGCGTATTATCGCGAAACTAGCGGAGCGCTTGGACTTTCTGCATATGACTTAAGCGGGCATAGTACTGATCCGAAAGCGTTCCTAGACGGAAACTTCTCACAAGGTGGCTTTAATGGATTTTTCTCAGCAAGTCAGAATCCTGCGAATAACCCGTTTGATGCTTATAAACTGGCAAGTGACCAATTGTGGGCGAGTATTGATGTTGCAACGAAGCAACGCCAGTCAGAGATACAAAATGGCCAAGGATTTCTGTCATGGAGAGGTGAGTGCCCAACGTCTCCGTCGGCTGCGCCCACAACAAGTGTTATAGACACCCCTAACGCTCCTGCAACAGGAGGTAGAGCTGGCGCATTAGCTGCAGCTAACAATGCGGTTTCTACTGCGCTGGGAACGAAGCCTGTTTCACTTTCAAAAGCTGAACAATGTAGAAATAGTCCAATACGTACCCCTGGTTCTGTAATTGTTGGCATGATGCCGAAGACATTGCAGTCGGGGTTGGATTCGCTACAAGCGGCTGACTCTATAAACGAAGTCGTTGGTGCTCTTATGGGACAGTTGGTAAATAAGGTACTTGGTAGCGGTGGCTTGAGTGGAGCGTCTCAACCCACATCTGGTGGGGGCTCTTCGTACCTCGATCAAGCTACAAGCCCGTCACAGTATGATGCACTGACAACAAGTCTCGCTAATGGCTGGGTACAAACCCTGGAGAACGACCGTACAAGTTTGAATAATTTCCAGAAGCAGTGGGGAACTATTATCAGCGCAGCTACTCAGGCACAGACTTCATGTGGTACTCGTTCTGAAATAACTACCGTTTTGAATCAAGGAAATCAAGAATTAGATAAGGCTTCCAGAGCACTTAGTGCGTTAAATGTGCAGGAAGACCAAGTTAAAAGTGCCTCTGCAAGTAATGCTCCAAATAAAAGCCAAGTCATCTCAAATGCGACTATAAGCTACCAGACGTATCTTTCCTCGCCAATAATCTCTCCAACTGAGTTTGGCGAAGCATTTATACAAAGCCAGCCAACGAGCGCCAGCAGCAGTCAGACCACTCTCTATACTCAGATGACTAACCTGGCCTCAAGTTGTGTCGCTAGATAAACGCTATGCGGAGAATCCCTAAAGATTGTTTTTCTAAGAGGGTAGCGTACTTCCTCATGCTCCCACTATTTGTTGGAGGTATGCTTTTTTCAGCGCCAATTGCACCGCATGCGCTTGCAGCTGATCCCCCAGCTGACCCATCGACTGAGAACGCTGCGCAATATTTAGAGCGAGTATGGAAAGATGCGCCAGCAACTCTTACCCGCTGTAGTGAGAGTAGCTCGGTTACAATCAGCTCATATTATTGTGGGGGTGTTGCAGAGATAGACTCATCAGTATCTTTCGGTCTTTACGGTCTAACCGTGCCATATAAAAAAGGTGACAGGCTGCAATGCTATATACCTAACGGCCCGCCAGTATGTAAGGTGACTACGGCAGCGGGAGCTGTTTCCTATGTGAGAGGCGATTTTAGTGGCGCAACGCAAACTTGCGACAGCGCCACTTCCTGCTCTAGTAGCGGAGCTGTTGCAAACGTAGGTAAGTCACTACTAGCTCCAATTACCAATGCTGTTGCCGATGTTGGCCAGCAAGTTCTCGGCGCAGTTGGTGGAGCAATTCTCCACATCGCCACCTTCATACTCGGCATTGCAGGTGTTCTCTTCAACCTTGTTGTTGTAAAGACAGTGTTCCAATTCTCGCAGCTTATTGGAAATTCTCCAGGACTACTACTGGCGTGGGGTATTCTCCGCGACTTGGGAAATATGGTTTTACTCTTCGGATTTATTTTCATGGGTCTCGCTACCATTCTAGATCTTCATACTTACAATGCAAAGAAAGCACTTCCTCCACTCATTATTTTTGCGGTTCTTATGAACTTCAGCCTTTTTGCTGCCGAAGCAATTATTGATACTTCAAACGTATTCAGTACCATTTTATACAGTCAAGCAAATTCAGAACCATGTGGAGGATTCAGTGGAGTTATTACCGGGCAAACAACAAGCCTGGCCACCGCAGAAGCTAATGATGCAAACTGCTCCGTTAACTACGGTATAGGAGGAAGTATTATGCAAGCGAGCGGTCTTTCTACAATGTTTAAGATTAATAGCGCCAATCTTGGTATTCCAAGCATCGCCGTGTATGTTGGCCTTGCCCTCTTTGCAACTATCGGTGCAATCGTTATGCTTGCGGCTTCAATTATGCTCGTGATTCGAGCTGTCACACTCACGCTCTTGATGGTGTTTGCGCCTATTGGTTTTGCAGGTATGGCGATTCCACCGCTCCACGGATTAGCCTCAAGATGGTGGAGTACTCTCTTGCATCAAGCATTCTTTGCCCCACTATTACTTCTTCTTATATTTATAAGTCTCAAGGTAACCGAAAGGCTCGGCGATGTGGGAGGGGATGGTCTTGCCGGTGCTCTTACAGCTCCAGACACCTCTACTATGGGGGTTATTCTCATTTTCGTTATTGTTATTGGTTTTCTCATAGGCTCATTAAAAGCTGCCAGTTCCTTTGGTGCCATGGGGGCGAGCTATGCGATAAGTACGGCGCAGAGCATTATTGGAAAGCCGCTCGGAGCTTTGAGCAGTGTCGCTGGTCGTAACACTTTTGGCCGGGGCGCTGCAGCTCTCCAAAAACAATATGAGTCTAGGTTGGGTCATAATTTATTTGTTAAAAATAATGTCTTGGGACTTGATACTGGAGTTGCATCAGCGTTCTCCTCTATAAGAAATGCTAAGTTCGGTGGCTCAACATCGTTTGACGCTAGTGAGAAACACCACAAGGAACGTCATAAGGAATTTGATAGAGCTGCCGCTGGTAAGAAGGTTCGGGATGCAACAAATAACGCGTCTATGGCAGCAGCTCTTAAGGGTGTTAGTGAGGCACAACTTGCTGAGCTCGGCGTGCTCAAGGCCCATGGTCCTAAGCTAGACCTTATTGCAAAGAACCTTTCTCCAGAAATGTTCGAAAAGATGATGAATAATAAAGAAATTGATGAAAGTGCGAAGATTGAAATGCGTGATTTCCGTTTTGGTGGAGCCGGTGGTATTGCTGATCAAGCGCGTAAAGCAGAAACTGCAGCTAAAGCATTCGCAGATGATCCCGCTAACACAGCACTTAAAACTGAAAACGACTTAGCTCAAAAGAATCTTTCTACAGCAGTAAACCGTTTGTCTGCCAAAGACTTTGGTCAAATCGCCCAGAGTTCACACGCTGACATTCTCAAGAACGGGTCGCTTGCGGCAGCACTCTCCGAAGATCTCTTTAAAGAGGCTAAAAAGAATAATAATCTAACAGACGCCCAGCGAAGTGAATTCGATACGGCAAGAACTGCACGTCTAAGTGACCCTATTTTTGTCTCAGCTAGACTAAAGGGCATGAATAGGGAAGCGATTGGTAAGATTCCAGGGGAGGCTATCGTAAACGCTGAAGTTCTAAATGAGATGACGGGGAGCCAGTTAGCATTTGTTGATCCAGGAAAATTAACAGATGCACAGCAAACTATTGTTAAAAATCACATCAATAGTCTTAAGGCTTCGGGAGATCCTCATTGGAATGACTTTAGAGCCCTTCTAAAGGCCAATCCTAAAGTTAAGGAGTATTGGAAAGGTATTATTAAAGTTAAATAGCTATGGAACCTACTGACGATCAGCTTCTTGAAATATTTAATTCTTCGCCTAAACCGATTCAGGACTCTCTTACCGAGGGAGCGGCGATAGATTTTATTCTTAAAGTTGCTGACAGGTACAAGTTGCACATTGATGTGGCAGGGGATGTTACTGAGTACATACGAAATATGCTTCTTGGCATATTGAAACCAGAGGATTTTGTTGGCAAACTCCAATTTGCTGGCGTACCCGAACCAATCGCGCGTCAACTCACTGCAGATTTAAATAAGGAAGTGTTTGTACCGTTACGTGATGAAATACGTAAAATAGGAGGCGCTGCACCAGCGCCCCAGCCCTCAACACTTGCTCAAGTGCCTGTCATGCAAGTCGGCTCAGCAAATGATGTACCCACGCCCGCTCCACAAACGTCACCCGTCGTCACTCCGCCGACTCCGCAAGAACCACCTGCGTACAACCTCATTCGCCCTGAGTCTCAAGCTCCTGTCCAAGCTCCAGTTGCACAAGAGGCGACAATGATACAGCCCGCTCGAACGATGGCTGGAGATGTTGACGCGCTAACGCATCCAAAGTCAGTAGCTCCAGCCTCGTTGCCAGGAACTATGCCGACAGTTCCACACCCATGGCAAACGTCTCCAGCTCAATCATTTCAGACCGCATCAGTACCTTACACATCAATGCCGGTAAATTCACGTGCGGTTCCGGCCCCTCCACCGATTGAGATACCGAGATCATGGAGTCCAGCTAAGCCAGCTGAGTTGCCGTTATTTAAGCCACAAGCATCTCAAGCTCCTGTTATTGCTAGACCCGAACCCCTTACAAAGGAATATGGTTCAGACCCATATCGTGAGCAAATTAGTTGATATACTAGCCTAATGAGTTTAAACGCTATGCCAAAACTTAATCACGCCCAAGCAGAACCAGTTCTTAATGACCATCCCCATGAGACGCCAATGGCTGCAAATGATGAGGAAGTAGTTTTTTCTATTCCAACGCCAAGTATTGAAGCAGCAAATGATAATGAGGCGGTGTATTCGATGCCTTCTCAGGAAACTGCAAATGATAATGATGCAATGGTTCCTGATGATGAGGAAAAATTAAAGAGTGTGATGGGGCGTCTTGGAATGATACATGACGAAAAACAACTTGAAGTGATTGAGGAAGAGCTGTCGGTACCGGAAAGTGAACAGATATTCACTGCAGAAACAGTTGCCGAAAGAGAAGCTGGTCACAGCAGAGAAACCTCTACAATTGAGCGGGTTCCTGTAGCTGCAGCTGGCGGAGCTATGAGAAAGGAAGGGGGTGACGCTCACGGACCAGCAACTGGCGGAGGTGAGGGTGCAAAAATAAAGAAAGGGTTATTCTGGTGGGCGGGGAAGTTCGTTAAATGGAGTGCCCTCTTGATTGCAGGGGCTATCGGTGCAGTATTTGCACTTGGAATGACTACCGTACTCAAGCTTAAGGACCAGGCAATGAAGCTAGCTGGTGGAAAGGGCGGTAGCAGTGGTGGAGCAAAGAAAGCTGCAGGTGGTCATGGGGGAGGAGGACACGGCGGAGGGCATTAATTTTAGGTTCAAGTTGTTAAGTAACTGAGTACGAGTAAGAACTGCTGGTATACTAGCTATAATGGAGTACCAAGTTCCACAGTTCATCGAAGTTGAAGACAAGATTTTTGGACCACTGACCCTTAAGCAGTTCATTTACCTTGCCGGTGGTATTGGGCTCTGTGTTGTGTTTGTTTTGTACTTACCCCTTGTTGTTGCAATCATACTCTGTATTCCAGTAGGAGGTTTTGCAGGAGCTTTGGCTTTCTATAAAGTAAACAATAAGAGTTTCACTGATATGTTGGGTGCAGGGCTCTCGTTCTATACCAAAGATCGTCTCTATCTTTGGAAGAAGGAAGAAAAGAGTGAGCAGGCTAGACCAGTAGTGCCTGTCGCACCACTTCCGCCACGTGAGAAACTCGGTATTTCTTCAGGAAGACTCAAGGATTTGGCACTTTCGCTCGATATTAAGGACCAAAATAGTCCACAAGAACCTATATAAGGTATGGCAACATCTAAATCAACACAGTCCTTTGTTCCCGTTCAAGAAGTACGCAATGGCGTAGTCATACTTAAAGATGGCGGGTATCGCGGCATCATGATGTGCTCGTCGCTTAACTTCGCGCTCAAATCCGAAGACGAGCAAAAAGCTATCATCGGTGGTTTCCAGAACTTTCTTAATACACTCGATTTTTCTATACAAATAGTTATTCATTCTCGAAAGATGGATATTCGTCCCTACCTCGGGCTTTTGCAGGAGCGTATGGAAATGCAGACGAGCGAACTCATGCGTATTCAGCTTCGCGAATACCAAGCCTTCATTCGTAACTTCATTGAAGGTGCGGATATTATGACCAAGACATTCTATATCGTTGTGCCGTACAGCGTTTTAAATGTGAAGCAGGCGGTGAGCGCACTTCCATTCTTCGGAGGACATTCCCCAACTAGCTCAGAAGGGGATACCTCGTTTGAAGAAACTCGTGTGCAGCTTGAGCAACGTATGTCACTTGTGGCTGGAGGACTTGCGGCCTCAGGCCTGCGAGCGGTGCCTCTTAATACTGAAGAAATAATCGAGCTCTTGTATCGTTCTTTTAATTTGGCGGATATGGAAAACCCTATCCCTTATACGCAATAACCTATGGCTTTACTTGATTTTCTAGGACGAGGAGACAAAGATGACGAACCGAGGGTCGCTCCGGTTCTTCCTAAAGATATATATGCAGCTGGTACGCTAGAGCTCGCTGACACCATAGCGCCTGCGGCGATGAAGGTAGGCTCCCGAGAAATAGAGCTCGGTGAGAAAGTCTCACGTACGTTCTACACCATTTCATATCCTCGATTCCTTACAGACAGTTGGTTCACGCCAATCGTAAACCTCGACAAAGTGTTGGATGTGTCTATCTTCATTCATCCTATGGAAACAGCGCAGGCATTGCGCAATTTCCAGAAGAAAGTTGCGGAAGTACAAAGTCAGATCGCCGATAGGGAAGCAAAAGGGCTTGTGCGCGATCCGATGCTCGACACTGCGTACCAGGACCTTGAAACACTTCGTGACAATCTCCAGCAAGCACAGGAACGACTTTTTGACGTTGGTCTTTACCTTACCCTCTACGCGTCCTCTAAAGAAGAACTCGATAAGGTTGAGGGAGACGTGCGTGGAATTCTGGACTCAAAGCTCGTATATACAAAGCCCGCACTCTTCGAACAGGAACAGGGTTTCCGCTCTACTCTCCCAATCGCTTCTGATGAATTGAATGTTCATTCAAAGATGAACTCTTCTCCGCTCTCAAGTATTTTCCCATTCGTATCATTTGACCTTTCAAGTGACCGTGGAATCTTGTATGGAATCAATCGACACAACGCGTCACTCATTCTTTTCGATCGCTTCTCTCTTGAGAACTACAACTCCGTAGTGTTCGCTAAGTCTGGTTCAGGTAAGTCATATGCTGTGAAGCTTGAGATTCTTCGTTCACTCATGTTTGATACAGACGTTATCGTCATCGATCCTGAGCGCGAATATGAATACCTCGCCGAAGCAACAGGCGGGCGGCTTTTCAATATTTCTCTTTCAAGCGAGCACCACATTAATCCATTCGACCTTCCAATGGTTAAGGAAGATGAGGAGCCAGCTGATATCTTGCGTTCAAACATCATCAATCTTGTTGGATTGTTCCGCATCATGCTTGGAGGACTTTCTCCAGAAGAAGACGCAATCATCGATCGTGCCGTCTCTGAAACCTATGCATTAAAGGATATTACGGGCGATGCAAACTTCAACGGCATGGAGCCGCCACTCCTTTCGGATTTTGAGAATGTGCTTTCCGGTATGGAAGGTTCTGAGTCACTCGTCATTCGTCTTACAAAATACACTAAAGGTACGTGGTCTGGATTCTTAAATCGCCCTACAAACGTTGATATTAAGAAGCAATTCATTGTGTTTTCTGTGCGTGACATGGAAGACGAGCTTAAACCTGTCGCCATGTATATTGTGACGCACTTCATTTGGAATGCTGTTCGTGCAGAGCTTAAGAAGCGATTACTCATAATCGACGAAGCGTGGTGGATGATGAAATCAGACGACACCGCTTCATTCTTGTACTCACTCGCTAAGCGTGGTCGTAAATACTTCCTTGGGGTTGCAACTATCACACAGGACGTTGAAGACTTCCTTCGCAGCCCGTATGGCCGCCCGATTCTTACAAACTCGTCCATTCAGCTTCTCCTCAAGCAATCACCGACAACGATCGATATCCTAAAAGAAACTTTCAATCTCACTGACGAAGAGAAATTCCTCTTGCTCGAATCAGGAGTGGGGGAAGGCTTGTTCTTCGCTGGTCTAAAGCACGTAGCTATTAAGATAGTAGCGTCCTACACCGAAGATCAAATAATTACTTCAGACCCTTCCCAACTTTTGGCTATAAAGCGCGAAAAGCAACGTCAGGAGGAAGAGGGTGGAGTTTCTTCAACAAGTTAACGCGCAGATATGGCACAGGAAACTACGCCAAAAATCGAGTACCGAATTGGTCTAATTTCGGGAGGTTTTATGATAATGACGGCAATTGTGCTCGATTGCGTTCAGGTTCTATTAGCTTTTACCGGTGTGTTGGTGCTCGCTTCAGATCTCATAACGTTTATTGCAGCTCCAACGTTCGGCATCTGGTTCTTAATGATGCGCGTTAATTACTTTGGCGGCAAAAAAGCAATGGTAAAGGTAACGTCCATGCTCACCACCCTCGTAGTTGAGCTCGTACCTATCGTTGATGCGCTTCCTGGCATTACTATGGGAGTTGTCACGGTTATCTTTGCGACACGTTCAGAAGATAGGCAAAAGAGTGCAGTAGTCACTCCAAAGAGACAGCAATCGAAAACAGTACGGCTCAATCCACAACAACAACCATCCGGAAATTCCGGTCGTTCTGTCGAACGTATTACGGGTCAGCGCAACGGGCAAACCCTCGTTGGTATGCGTAGTCAATCGGGAGCAGGGAATGCCAGCCCCAATCCACTAAGAGGTCGATCGAGAGCTCATGATATCCAAGCCACGAAACCGGCAGAGGCTCCGCAAAGTCTGTCACGACAAACACCACCTACTGGGCCCGTAAGGATTAAACCTGCAACTGAACCGAGAGCAGAATCTGAGATCCTTGCAGTCCAACACAATGCAGAAACACTGAAGGTAGAGGACCGAGAACGTGAATTAGAAAGAACTGCACGGGAGACAAAGATTGCTGAGGAAAGAAAAGCAGCCCAAGAGAGTGCTCGCATAAAGAAGAATGAGGAGTATCGACGAGATAAAGAAGAAGCTCAGAGAAAACATCAGCGAGAAACTGAAGAAATAGAGCGTAAGTATCAAGAAAATCTTAAGCAGTATGGTCCTGTGGTGAATGGTGTGGAAAATGACCCACTATTTAAAGAACTAAATCAATATTACCGTAGAAAACGACCTGATAAAATTCCTGAACAAATTGGGGTTGAAGTTGAACGTGAATTTGAACGAAGAGATCCTAAAAGAGTTGCTGCTTACGCAGCACAGGAAAAGACTCGTATCTATCAGCATATGAAGGACGACCCAGTCTATAAGAAGTTTTTTCTTGATCATCGCTACGATGGTAGAGGACGTGACGAACGAGACCCACATTATCATCACGAATTCCGTGACGAACTTATCAAATATTACCCCGAGAAAGCTCGTGCCTATGCGCAGGGAGATGAGGAGCTCACTCGAAAACTTGCTTCCCAGGCGTTAAAGGCAGAAAGTGTTTAGTCTTACTTTTCATCAACATTAAGGAGTTAATAGCTTCAGTTGAGCGTGCGGTGCAAGGTATACTGTAGACACGATGAAGCGCCGCCTATCCCTAGTATTATTCCTTCTACTCGGTCTTGGAGCTTTTGGCGGAGTTATCGTGCACGCGCAATCTCAGTTTGGAAACGTCGACCCTCTTTCAATTACCATAAATCCTGACTATCCACGACCATACCAGATCGTTACCGTTACGCCGCATAGTGATCTCATCGACCTTTCTGCAAGTACCGTTACATTCTCTGTAAATGGCAGAGTGGTACAAAAGGGAAGTGGAGCTGAGAGCGCAAGCATCGCTGTCGGTGGGCCTGGAATCGTTACCAATATTGTACTTACGGTCGTAAATAACGGACAGACATATACCCAGAAAATGAGTATTCGTCCAGCGGATGTCGCACTCGTCGTTGAGCCAATCTCAACAACTCACCCTTTCTACGAAGGAGCTTCACTCATTGGTAGTGAAGGTCGTGTCCGATTGATTGCCATTCCTGATTTGCGCAACAGTTCCGGCAAGTCTATTCCGGCATCGAGTCTCGTATATACATGGAAAAACGATGATCAAGTCCTTCAGGGAGCTTCAGGTATAGGGAAATCTATTCTTTCTGCAGCCGCCTCTGTCCGTTACCGTGACAGTGTAATTAGTGTAATCGTCTCAAGCCAGGACAGTAGTGTTGTTGGTTCTGCATCGGTAAATATCTCCCCAACTGATCCGATAGTTAAAATCTATGAAAATGATCCATTGCTAGGGCCACGTTACGAAAATGCGTTGCCAAGCTCGATCACTATGTCTGGTAGTGAAGAAACCTACCGCGTCGTGCCATATTACTTCTCATCCCTCCCAAGTCTTTCTTGGTCAGTCAATGGAACTGCGAGTCAAACTGGTAAAGATATTACAGTGCGACCATCTGGAAATGGAAAAGGGACCGCTCTGCTGGGTGTAGCCGCGGAATCTAGTTCACCTTTACAGTCGGGTGCAGCACAACTTTCAGTAACGTTCGGTGCTGCAGCAAAGAATATATTTGGCTTCTAATATGAAAAAGACACTTACCATCATTCGCGCATTGCTTCCTCACCTCCTTGTCCTCACGGTTATTCTTGCACCGTGCATCGTATTCGCAGCAGATCCAACTACATCGGCTGCAGCCGCACCTACCGATGGCTTCATTCCACTCAACCCTATACCTGGAATAATTGACGCGGGAAATTCACCCAATCTGCCAGCATTCTTTAATGGATTGTACAAAATCTGTATTGGAGCAGCTGCAACAATTGCCGTTCTTCAAATCATGCGTGCTGGTTTCTTATTTATGGTTAATAAAGGGAGTGTTTCTGGTAATGAACATGCAAAATCAATAATCACTAACTCGATTATCGGACTTGTACTTGTACTCTCGCCAGCAATCGTCTTTGGAATAATTAACCCTAAGATATTAAACCTGAATTTGGATGTAAGCGTCTTGAAACCTGCTGACCTAAAGAAAGTAGACGTGAGCGCTGCTGGTACTGATGATAATGGCGTTCCACTGCAAGGTGAGCAAAGTGGTCCAACAATAACTGTTACAGGAACTCTTTTGAAAAAAGGCACTTTCTCGACTGAAGCAGCTATGAATACTTTTATCGGCCAGTGTTCTGCTTCTGCTAAAAGCACTCCCGTAGCTAATATACCAGCTGATGGTGGGGAGGCTACGACCAAGGGCTGTACCAGCACGTGTTCTCCTGCAAATAAGGGTACCTGTGACGCAAAGGGGTGTAATCAATACACGGCATACTGTTCAGTTCAATCTTATGCTGTTGCAAATATTGTAAACAAAGCATATGTTCCTGACTCGGTATCTGCCTACGCGTGGAATCAATTTGTTCCAGCCTGCAAAACAGCTGGTGGCTATGCTAAGTTCAAAGCAACTAGTCAGCCTAAAAGTTGCTTTGATGCCGATGGGAAGCCTCAAACGTGTGTCGACGGCCTCATGACATGTTTACCTTAATACCATGAAACGAACACTCATTATCATTGCGGGAATTATCGTACTACTCGGTATTATTGTTGGCGTGTACTACATGTTCTTTGCTCCAGGGGCTGCGACACTCACGGTGGGGAATCCGTTTGATAATACTGGCGCTGGTAATGCAACACCAAGCTCAAATCTTCCAAACACCGACGGCACACTTTCAAATGCAGGTACTGAGCTCGCTCCACGACTTATTAAAGTCACTGACGGGCCTGTAGCGCGCGGTACGGTGGCTGTAGACGTGCAGCTCCCGGTTCCAGGAACTGATGCTACCGCTTCAACCAGCAGCACAACACCTGACGTTGAAGTTCACTTTATAGATCGTGCGAGTGGCAACGTATACGCGTATATCGCGCATGCTCGAACTCTTACACGCATTAGTAACAAGACACTTCCGGGCGTACAAGAAGTCTCATGGCTTTCAGATGGCTCTCGTGCATATGCACGATTCCTTTCTACAAGCGCAGGTGGCGAACACATTGATACATACTCCTTAGACGCTCACAGTGGAGAGGGATACTTATTGGAACAAGATCTAAACCAAGCACTCGTCGTTGGTTCGAGCTCATTCTTTAGCCTTCTCTCGGGGACGACAGGGTCTGTGGGCACTATTGCACACGCCGATGGTACCAATGCCAAGACGTTGTTCTCAACCCTTCTTTCATCGCTCGTAGTTCACCCGACTAACGGTAATTTCTTTGCGACGAACAAGCCATCATCATCTATTGATGGCTACGCATTCCAGATTGATCGTACGAGTGGCGGATTTAGCCGTATACTTGGGCCGTTTCCCGGACTCTCGGTGCTTCCTAGCCCGTCAGGCACTTCGCTACTCTTCAGTTATGTAGACGCCGGTGTCGTACATTTGCGTGTGATGGACGTTAAGAATCGTACAAGCACAGCTCTTCCACTCGCAACGTTTGCAGAGAAGTGTACTTGGTCTACTGACAACCTCTCGGCGTATTGTGCGGTGCCAACAGCAATGCAAGGTAACCTTCCTGATAATTGGTACCAAGGTGCGACTATCTTTACTGACCGCATCTGGAAGATAGACCTGACACAACGTCTCGCGACGCTTGTTGTTGACCCTACGCAAGTAGGAAAAGTATCGGTAGATGCAGTGTCACTCACCACAGATCCAGGGGAGGACATTCTTATGTTTACTGACAAGCACACCGGTGCGCTGTACGCATACGACCTATAGAAAAAGCCCGCATGAGCGGGCTTTTTCTATGTCGCGAATATTAGATAACAATCGGCTCCGTCGCAGGCACATGCGTCGTGCGGCGAAGGTAGAACTCTTGGAGAAGAGCTACAACACTGCTTGTGATGAAGTACAGTGCGATTGCACCAGTGGTATAAGCGAAGACACCGATAAGTATAGGGAGGAGTAGACGTGACTGCAGGGCAAGCGCTCGTGCAAACTCCTCGCCTGAAGACGGTGTGCTTCCCTTAGCAGGCTTTGGGGGAAGGGGAATAGTGAGGCGTGCTTGGAGGAATTGTGTTGCAGCCGCTATTACTGCGAGTGTGATGCTATGTCCAGTGGTAGCAAAAAGCCCTAGGAAGAGGGGGGAGATGTTCGTTGGGAGCGGAACAAAGGTATATACAAGAGCGAGATTCGCGTGAAGTAACTGTTCACGACGGAAGACAAGGTAGAGAGCGATAATGACAGGGAGCTGAAGGAGCATGGTGAAAATGCTCGAAAACGGCTTAATGCTGTTGTTTTTATAGAGTGCCATCGTTTCCGTGGCCTGCTTTGCCTTGTCGTCCTTATACTTTTCCTTGATTGCCTTCATCTGAGGCTCGACGTGCTTCATGCGTCGCTGAGTCTTTGCCGCGCTAATAGAAAGGGGCGCGGTAATAATCTTCACGATAACGGTCACGATAATGACAGCAATACCAACATCTCCGCCAGGCACTATTCCTGTAAAGAAAATGAGGAGGTTATAGATAGGAACGTAGAGTACCGAATGAAAAAGAGAAGAGATCATGCCTTAGGTGTTCTTTATTATAGACCCAATGAGCGCGGAAAGCTCACCTTCGAGTTCTTGATATGAAAGAGTATCGGCTTTTGCCCGTGCGGAAACGATGAAGATGCGTGAAGGGTTGCTGTAGGGAAGTAGGACGGCGCGTACGCGACGCTTGAGCAAGTGACGAGCCACAGAACCCTTAACGGCTTTCTTGGGGACGATGACTCCTGAGCCACCAAGACCTGCGACCTCGACGTGCCCGTATGAAAGCGAAAAATGCGTGCTGTGCACGCGTTTTAGGCCTCGAGTATTAGAGAAACCCTGCCTGGTAAGCCTGAGGGGCCGTGGCAGCATATAATGGCGTATTTACTTGCTCAACGTCTTGGTTGGAGAGACGGAGAGGTTTGTGCGACCCTTACGGCGACGCGCGAGGAGTACACGACGACCACCAGGGGTCGCTGAACGAGCGCGGAACCCGTGAGTTCGGGCTCGCTTTCGCTTCTTTGGTTGGTAAGTTCGCTTAGGCATGTTGTCCACAGGATAGTACCAGGTTGACTGGAGAAGTGCAACAAATGCGGCTTCTAGCCGCCAGCTTTCCACTCTGGGAAAGACACGTATACTAGGCATACTATGAATCGTTCTGATCCACATGAACTTTGGGAATACGTGCTCACGCAGATAGAACTTTCTATTTCTCCCGCTAATTTCAATACATGGTTTCGTGAAAGTTCAATCGTAAAGATAGAAGATGGAATCGTTTTTATCGGCGTTCCAAGTCTCTTTTTCAAAGACTGGTATATAAAGAAGTTCAATATGCTTCTCCTAAAGATCTTGCGTGGTGTTTCCCATGACTATCGCAACATTGAATACATGATCGTGAAGGACGTGACACGCAAACCAAAAGAGAACCGCCGTCCTGTACCAACTCCTGAGCTTCCACTCGATGATTTCTATATAAATAAGAGCGATAATCTAAATCCTCGCTATACCTTTGACTCGTTTGTCGTTGGTTCATTCAACGAATTAGCCTTTAATGCAGCCCAAGCAGCTCTCTCTCGCCCCGGAATCACCTATAACCCCTTATTTATTTACGGGGACACCGGAAGAGGGAAGACACACCTCATCCAAGCTATTGGAAACCAGTACAAGAAGCTCCATCCAACACGCAAAGTCTTTTACTTAACGAGTGAAAAGTTTGGTACTGACTTCACGGACTCTCTCCAGTCAGGTACGGCTAATCGATTCAAGGAAAAGTATCGCCAGTATGATCTTTTGATTATGGACGACGTGCAGTTCCTCTCGAAGAAGGACAAGATTAGCGAAGAGCTCTTCCATTTGTTTAATTACCTGTACGACAACAACAAGCAGATTCTGTTCTCATCTGATCGCGCGCCTGTTGCCATCCCTGACATCGCTGATCGCCTCCGTGGACGCCTCGCAAGTGGTATGACCGTTGATATTGGGGAACCCGACAATGAGTCTCGTGTTGCTATCGTACGAAAGAAGCTAGCTGCCAATGGTGTGGAGCTCGCAAATGAATCTGTTGAATACATTGCTTCATCAGTAGCAGGTTCTATTCGTGAGCTTGAAGGGGTCATAAATAGTATTGTCTGCCACACACAGGTAAAGGGTGCTCCACCAGATCTTGCGGAAGTACGCCAATCGCTTCGCTCCTTCTCACGACCAACAAAAACCATCTCCGTGAAGCACGTGGTATCGAAAGTGGCCGAGTTCTATGGCATTGAGGAAGAAAGTATCTATGAAAAGACTCGTAGAAGGGAGGTGGTGCGTCCTCGTCAGGTAATTATGTACATTCTGCGCGAAGACTTTAGTGTTTCGTACCCAACAATTGGTAATAAGCTTGGCGGTCGCGACCACACTACGGTTATTCACTCGTGCGAAAAGGTTAAAAGAGAAGTTGCTGAGGACGCGGAGCTCGCAAAGGAAATTTCAGATATACGCACGCTCTTAGTCTAGGCACAAGAGGGATAATGGTGGGGACATCCTGTAGGAAACAGGGGATAGCGATGGGGAAAGCCTGGTAGAAACTAGCAATATCGGAGGTAGTTATCCCCATCGAATTTAAAGGGTTCAAGTTATCCCCCACCAAACACTACCTAGTACCCACGATAGCGAGCCGTAGTCCAACCCACACAGAGCGTATATACTAGTCACATACCTCTTTCCCCAGTATCAACACCCCTAATAATAAGAGTATGCTCATAACTTTAGAAAAAAAAGAATTCTCAGAGGCGGTTGCGCGAGTGGCACGGTTTGCTGAGAGACGATCAGCAACTCTTCCTGTTCTTGCAGGTATTGCAATCGTTGCAGGGGATGATGGAATTAAACTACGTGCAACAAATCTTGAAACAGGGATTGATTTTAAAGTAGCAGGAACAATTAAAGAACCTGGTGTTGTAGCTCTCCCAGCAACCACTCTTCGTGAAATCACCTCATCTTTCTCAGGAACAGGAACTATTACGCTTGAGCACGGTGGTGAGACGGTCGTCATAAGCTCGCCAGCAGGTCGCAGTCAGCTTAAAACACTCTCATACGAGGATTTCCCCACACTCCCATTCCCAGAGGCGTCAGCGTCTAAATTTACCCTACCTGGTAGTGCACTTAAGACATTGGTACTCGCTGTCGCACCATGTGCTTCACCATCAACGGTACGTCCTGAACTTGGTAGCGTGCTTTTGTCTGCTGAAGGTGGTGTTGTGAAGGCTGTTGCAACTGACTCATTCCGTCTTGCAGAGAAGAGAATGTCACTTGCCGGAACTATTTCTCCATTTTCTATTCTTATACCCGCAAAGAATGCTATCGATATCGTTCAAACACTACCCGACACTGATGTAGAAGTGTTGGTAGATGAACATCAGTGCGCGTTTTCATGGCCAAACGGCATTGTTACTACGCGCCTTGTTACCGTCCCCTATCCTGACTACGCACAGATAATTCCTAAAGCTTTTGTTTCTGAGGCGACCATCCTACGTAAAGATTTTGAATCTGCACTCAAGCGAACATCAGTGTTCTCTGACTCATTCCAGAAAGTTCGTATAGGATTTGTTGGAGAAGAAAAGCGTGTCGTATTCTCAGCACGTAATAGCGACATCGGAGAATCATCTGAGGGTGTACCAGCATCGGTTACGGGTGAGTCTATTGAGCTTTCTTTCAATCATCGTTATCTCTCAGCTCCAATTCCACTCATCACGACTGAAAACCTCACACTTTCATCTGCAGGTATTGGTCGCCCGCTCGTTATTCGTGGAGTAGGGGACAACACTCTTCTCTATCTCGTGATGCCAATGAATCAGTAAGAGGTATGGAAATACGGCTTAGCGACATCATTGCCAGGCTTAAGGTACCGGGACTAAAGGAATCTAATGAGCGCCATGTACTCGCTAAAGTAGTAGCTGATTCTTTGGGAGTTCCTATTGAGCCAAAGCAAATAACGTTTAAAGAAGGAATACTAATCGTTGCAGTACCACCTGTGGTGAAATCAGCGCTTCATACAAAGCAAACGATCATTTTTGAACAAGCGGCGAAGGAGGGGATTGCGGTACGAGGTGTTAAATAAAAAACCGCCGCTTTTGAAGCGACGGCAGAGATAACACTCAGCGAGCCTTACGAAGGTCGGTGTTGTTATCCAATCTGGTAAGAACCCATTTGATCCGGTTAATAAGGATGTCAACGCTTTCATCGTCGAGTAGATCCTTTCCATTGATATGCGCAGCCCATTCAAGGTATTGGGCGCACCGCTCAATGACTGCAGGAACTAGCTCAGGAACAGTGAATGCGATTTCGGGAACAAGTCGTTTCCTGAAACGTATCCTGGCGTATACCCGCTCATAAAAGCTCTTGCGCTCGAAAGCGGCGAGTGCCTGAGAGCGCTCTCGATGAAGCTTTGTTTCGAGTCTGTGGAGATGCACAATAATGAATGTATAGATCAGTTCAGGCTCCTGCAAAGTCCATCGCCTAACCCCTTCAGCGGATTCCGTGAATAATAGGTTGAGTTGATAGAGTGGGTCCGTTGAGTCTTCCTCATTATCGTTTAGTTCCAATACCTTCTGAAGGTTTGATGCTGTCACGGCACTTTCCCTTGAAATTGTGTACAAAGCCACCAATAGGCTTGAACGCACTTTGACATGTAATTTTTCTTACGTCAAAGTATCACTTATCGAGGCGATGAAAGTGCTGGGTACGCATTTCTAGGACTCCTCAGCTCGCTGATTGTACGCAACGATCTCCCATCCTTTAGTTTTAGATAAGAACTTCCACGGCTTATACACACAGGTCGTAACACCCCCATTCTCAGCTGGGTTAAAGAAGCTGAGCTTTACATACGTAGATGCCGTGAGATCTTCTCGGTAGAGTAGATAGGAAAGCAGCATCTGAAGAAATGCATGATGAGTGACTACCACAATACGTTGATAAGGTCTGTGTGAAAGAAATGAAAGACATTTCTTTGCGCGAGCGGCGAGGTCCTCAAAATTCTCCTCATCGGAATAGCGATACGAATTTTCATGATATCCATACGCTGTTAAGGCGGTGATTCGCGTTACTTCAGGATCTTCTGTATCTTTCCCAAGAACCTCTGATGGGCTCTTACGCTCAGCGAGGAGGGGAGTCACTATTATTTTTGTTTTCAAACTTTGCTGCATGAGTGTTGCTGTCTCCACAGCTCGTTCATATGGACTAACACACAATTCTTGTATCTGAAGATCGGCAAATACTTTTCCCAGTAAGAGTGCTTGGGCAACTCCTTTCGGAGTCAGCGCGCCGTCTGCGCCCTGCTTGATATGCTTCTTGTTCAGGATAGTCTCCCCGTGACGGATAAAGTAATACTGTTTCGGTCTAAGTCTATAGATAAGAAAAATTATGAAGACCAATATCGCTGCACTCGTGGCAAGAACTCCCTGGAGAGAAGCAAAGAAAATTTCTAAGACAAACATTTGGGAAGGATTTTACTGAGCTACCGCAGGCAGTTGGTCTCCAGATACCGTCGTCGTTGATGTCTGATCGGTTGAAGTTCCCGATGGTGCGCCAAAACCTGCGCCGATAGGGTATTCCCAGTAGGGGAATTGGCCGTCACCCACGGAATTTCCTCCTCCACGTGGATCATTTTTATCTACCCAGTACAGAACGTCGTGGAACGATGTGCCGTCGCTGTAGAGCCCACGGAGAACTCCAGGAAGGGTGTCAGGGATTGGTTGAGGAGCGGTAAAGAATTCCTGTGGATACTTCGTGAGTGCGTACTTCATTACATCGTGCCACATCGGAGCCACGATGTACCCAGCTATCTCCTTCACCATTGGACTATTGTCGTTATTACCAGCCCACACGCCAATTGCTATCGAAGGAGTGTAGCCAATGGTCCACGCGTCACGTGATTCGTTAGTCGTACCAGTCTTAGCTGCAACGTCATAGCCAGAGAAGTGGAACGGATTGTCTGCAGGGTATTCAGGGAAACGCGCCTCATTGTTTGAAAGCATCGATGACATTTCGCGAGCGATTTCAGGTTCAAGAACTTGGCGAGGTGTCGCTTTGTATTCGTCTACTGTTTTTCCATCGGTGTCAGTTACCTTCAAGATACCTGTAGGAGCGTTCAGCATTCCATCATTAGCGAAACCTGTGTATGCGCTTGTGAGATCGAGCAAGCGAACTTCCGCTGCACCAAGTGCAAGTGAAAGACCATAGTCAGAAGGCTTGCCAAGCGTAGTGAGGCCCATATTCTTTGCCAGCGTGAGTACGTTTGGAATACCTGCGAGGTACAGCGCCTTTACAGCAGGAATATTGATCGACTGTGCGAGCGCGGTGGTAAAGGTCATTGGTCCACGGAACTTTGCGTCATAGTTTCCTGGCGCATAGCAGGGGGGTGTGTCGTTAAAGTTATCGCTTGGTGAACAGGTAGTCGAAAACTGTGTCGGCAAGTCAAAGATTGCAGTCTCCGGTGTGTAGCCTTTCTGAAGGTCGGTAGCGTACACAAACGGTTTGAATGAAGATCCAGGCTGACGAAGCGCGAGAGCAGCGTTGAAATTGCCATCAATAGCTTTGTCGAAATAGTCACGGGAGCCGACCATAGCAAGAATTTGACCAGTCTTAGGATCGAGAGCCACAAGAGACGCATTGCTTGCCTTGAATTTCTTAGTGTTTGCGAGCGCGTACGTGTTCACGGTAGTTTCTGCTTGTCGCTGAAGGTCGGCATCGATAGTTGTTATAACGGTGAGTCCCTGCGTTGCGACATCCGGACCATATTTTTGTTCGAGTTGCTGCTCAATGTAAAAGACGAAGTGAGGGGCGAGAATTGTATTGTTCTGTTGGCGACTGAAAGTAACCTGTTCATTCTTCGCTGTTTCATATTCGGCATCTGTTATGTAGCCGAGCTCTTTCATGCGGCCAAGTACAAGATTTTTACGATCGTCGAGCGCCGCACGATTGTTACCATAGGGAGAATAGTACGTAGGAAGTTGTGGAATAGCTGCCAGGTATGCGCTCTCAGCGAGGTCTAGTTCGCTTGCTGATTTTCCAAAGAACGATCGACTCGCAACCTCAGCACCATAGAGCGTGCCGCCGTAGGGAGTTACGTTGAAATAGAATTCAAGAATTTGATCCTTGCTGTAACGATTCTCAAGACGGGTAGCGAGAATCCATTCTTGGAGTTTGCGAATAATACTTTTCTTTCCGGTGAGGATAGTATTTTTAACCACCTGCTGCGTGAGTGTCGAACCACCTTGTTGGAACGAAAGATGAGTTACATCTGCGATGAAAGATCGAGCGATGCCGGTGTAGCTGATGCCGCCATGGTAATAAAAATTAGAATCTTCGATTGCGATAGTCGCGTGCTGAAGGTTTGGAGAGATCTCAGAAAGCGGAACGATATTGCGCTTTACGTCGTGGTTGAGGTCGTAGAGAACAGTCCTTCCTGTTCGGTCGTAAATCTTTGTCGACTGAGCAACTTTGCGAGAATCAAAGGAGTTAAGCGCTGGGATTGGCGTAAACGCTACCCATAGAACGGTGACGCCAAGGATTAAAAATCCCAAACCTACGAGCATATAGGCTATTTTAGTGAACGGATGGGGGTCGTGGAGTAGCTTACTCAAGCGAGCACGCAAAGACTTTTTAGATTTTCGAGACATTACAAAGAATGGTATCACGAACGGCCCCCAGAGGGGGCCGTTCTTTCACATACTATTTTGTACGAAGACTAAATAGCGTCTTCCTCCTCACCGTCTGCACCAGTTATAGTCATCCCTTCCATCTCATCCTCAAGGGGATCTTCAAGCGGGATTCCAACGTCACCGTCATCGTCTGCGAGAAGGGGAATGCCTGCTCCTGTAAGCTCGTCGTCTTCGTCGAGCAAATCGTCATCTATCATAATATTCTGAATTATTTACTTATGCTGCGATAATCCGCAAGGCTTTACCATTTGAACAAAAGTAAAAATGCTTTGCAAGGGGTAAGCGCGCGGAATAGGGGATAGAAGTATTTATTGGGTGTTGCTCCGGTCAGCAAGTCCAGCAATAGCTACTGCAATAGCGTCGAGCTCATCGTCCAAACGCTTTCGAGTATCGAGGGTCACGAGATGGGGGATCATGCGTGCTATGGCTGCTTTGTTTGCTGCACCATGACCGGTCACCGCGAGTTTAACCTGACCGGGACTGTATTCTTGCACGAGCACATTCCTTGCACCTGCAGCTGCAAGTATTGCTCCGCGCGCTTCGGCAACAGCTAAAGCTGTCTTCTTATTGGTACTAAAGAAAAGAGTTTCAATGGAGATTTTGTCAGGCGTAAACTCTGTCAGAGCCTTTATTATTGCAGTGTATACATCAGCAAGGCGCGCCGCAGGTGCGCCTTTTGCCGGCAATACGCAATCACTCCACACCACTACTGGCTTACTCGGGTCGCCTTCAACTATGGCAAGACCTAGTCTATCGAACCCAGGGTCTATGCCAAGTACGCGCATAGTTATTCAGGGTCTTCACGCGAAGACTCGTATCCAGTCGCATTACTAAAAACATCTTGCACATCATCGTGTTCATCTAAAAGAGTGAGCATCATTTCAAGTTTTTCCTGATCGTCACCTGTCACCTCCATAAGTGGGGCATTCGGTGTATATGTGCCATCACCTGATTTTGAAAATGCCCAGGCTGCGCTCCCAGGAACACCGAGCTCAAAACCATTCTTAGAAATAAGATGCTTAATTTCTTGTGTCGTGCGATTACGATTGTCTGTAAGTGCATTCACAATTATTGCGCATCCGCCTGGCCCATAGAATTCATAACTCACAGTGTCGAGTTCGCCAGCATCCTTACTTGAGCCTTTCGCAACAGCGCGCTCAATACTGTCTTTGGGCATGTTGATAGCTTTTGCCCGACCAATAGCAGCTAAAAGAGATGGAGAACTCATATTTCCAGCAGCTTTTTTAGCCTCAATACTTATGAGTCGTGAAAACTTAGAAAACGCGCGACTCTTTGCAGCGTCAGTCGCGCCCTTCTGCTGCTTAATCTGCGACCATTTATTGTGTCCTGACATAAAACAAGTATACCAAAATCAGCACTCGACCCAAAAGTTCCAACCCTACTCTGCCAGCTAACTATAGTATGCAAATAAAAACCGCAGGCTGAGAAAATCTCAAGCCTGCGGTCATTGTTTAGGCCTCTACAACAGGGACACCCGATGTGTCGAGCGAACCACGGTAAAGGATGTGTGGAATGTGCATATAGAGCATGGGTCGGGTATTTCCCGAAGCCAGCTCCTCTGCCCAATAGTCATAGGTCTCCTGAGGAATAGTCGCGTATTCGTCCATGCGAGATGGGTCGAACGGCTCATATACGTCAGGGCGATTCATTTCCATTTTCGTGAGGACAGCGAGCTTCGATTGGTCGAGAGTCGTTACATCAAACTGAAAATGGCGCTGGAGTCGTAGCTTGTCGAATCCAGCAGACTCATACGCATGCCAGAAAACAGAGGGGGGAGTAGCAATGAAGAAAAGTACGTCATTCCACAGACAGTTTCCCAACGTTGGAATGCGCACCTCAGTTAAATGCTCACGTCCTTCGTATTTGCTCGCATGTGTCGCATGGGCAGTTTCGCTGACGGTACGAAGCTCGTTGAGGGGGTAAAGAACAGTTCCGGTCATATTGCGAGGAACCGCATGGTAAATGAATGACATGGCTAGCTCCTAGCAAAGAGGAATAATATAGACTATAGCATAATATATTTGTACTGTCCACTCTGATTAGAGAAAAAGGTTCCAACGTTGTCCCACTCTGCCAAAAGCTATCAAGATTGTTTTAGACTACCTTTGCTCCCTGCACATATCCTGATACAGTTTCAGCAGAAAGGAGCGACTGCCATGCCTAAGACGACTAGAGACGAGATCAGGGACAGTATATTGCGCGGACCTGATCGCCGAACCAGCCCCTGCTTCGGGGCATCCGATACTAACCCTGATCCGTCGAGAGGAGCACATGACAAGGAAAATCTGGATTTCGCCATAAAGGTTATGGAGGAAATGCGAACTACTCCTCTGGACACCTAGGGTGATGTGAGAGTCTGGCTGCGATACCTAATCCAGCCAGGCTTTCTTTATGTAAAAAAGTTCCAACATCGTCCCAGTACGCCAGCAAATATTGCTATAATTTACATATGGAGAAAATGCATGGCTCAAATGAAAATCCCGAATACGGACAATATCCTGAGATAACAAAGGAAATTCTTGAACGAGTTAAAGTCGACCAAGACATGCGTGAAAAGGACTTAAATGACTCAGAAGATACGTGGGACGAGAACATAGATCTTCAAAATACTGAAGCTATGAAAAGAGTAATCACAGAAATTGGATGGCCCACTGTCTCAAAAGTAGGGGAAACGGCTTCCCGCGCCGCATGGTTGTTAGTGCAACATGCAGATCATGACCCTATCTTTCAACAACAGTGTTTAGACCTTATGAGGGAACAGCCCGACGGGGAAGTTAACAAAATAGATGCTGCATACCTCGAAGATCGCGTATGGGTAAAAATAAAACAAAAACAGCGATACGGTACCCAAATGCAGGAAACGAGAGATGCAGAAACAAACATGAATGTTGTTGCATATGAGCCAGTACCAATTGAAGACGAAGAACACGTAAATGAAAGGCGTGCCGCATTAGGCATGATGCCGCTTGAAGAATACGTCAAAGATATTACAAGCCGATACTATCCTCATTTATTAAAGACAGAAAAATAAAGGTTCCAACGTTGTCCCACTCTGCCAGCAATAAGACTTATGGCCACTGGAATATACTCCAGTGGCCAGTACAGATTGCTTATTTGTAGCGATTCAAGACGTCGAGAACTCTGACCAAGAGACTCCGTGGTGTCGGATCATCCGTATCGTACTTGAAGTGCGGTTTGTCGCCAGGATTCTTTGTTGGTTCACGCGCGAACGCAAAATCATTCACTTTCACTTCGACTGTGAATGTTCCGTGCTCTTGATCCCACACGGCAGACTGAATCGTCGCAAAGATTCTGTCGACGATACTTGAGCGAACTACCGGAAGCTTCTTCATTACGCGGCCTTCATCCGTTAATAGGTTCTTGAGAGCGATAAACTCTTCGGCGGTTACGCCTACAAATTTGAGAATGGAAAAGGCAATCCTCTTTCTCATCGAAGGTACTCCTTGTTTAGGCAATGCCTAGTGTAGCCCTGCACTGCATAGGCCTAGATGAGCATGCCAGGGCAAAGCTGATCTGTCAAAAAGGTTCCAACATCGCCCCTGATCGCGGGCAATAGATTTTATTCATACATAACAGAACCAATACATTCTAAATAACTAGAAGTACTAACAAAAAATCACTAAGCTTTAGTGATTTTTTGTTCCACATTCTAGAAACCTCCGAAGGATCTTAATTATCCGATGATTTCTGACAAATGAAGAAGATAGATGAATCCTCCGAGACAGAGCATGAAAATCCCCACTCCAACAGGAGACATCCAACCGTGCCACTTAATCATTGCTAATCCATAACGAGCATCTTCGTCGATAGCAGGATTGTGTAGTTCTTGCTGATTCATAATAAAATGTATGAGCTGATAATTGGACTCATTTTTTTGTAGGAGGTGGTTAACGTTGTGTTCCCCGAGTCCACGGGTCGTTGAAATCCACATATAACTACTGCTTAAAATATAACAATCATTAATATGCAAAGCAAAACCCCAGAGCGAATTGTCTGGGGCGTTCATCTGGATCTATCTCGAAGCAATAAAATGTCCAGGTTCATCCACCCGTATATACGTTATGCTTATAAGAGCATAATTAGGGGAAAGCATACATATTGAATGAGATAGCTGATCAGTCAGTCCGTCTTCAATTTCTTCCAATAGGGCCAAAAGATGCTCGCCAATAACCGTACTTCGCTGCTCATCATTCGGAATACTCTCGAGAGGTATACCCCGGGTTCGATACATTCTGGCCTTCATCATGCTTTTCCTCCACACACGTTCTAGACAGAACCTATCATATGCCGCAGAAAGGTTCCATCATCCCACTCTGCAAACCAACTTGGAACAGCTCCGAACTATGGGTAACACTGCAATCATTGTTACAATAATTATATGAGAAAAATAATCGTCCAAGAGTTTATTACCTTAGATGGAGTAATGCAGGCGCCAGGTGGACCTGAGGAAGATACATCGAGCGATTTCAAGTACGGTGGCTGGACAGCCCCATACTTTCACGAAGCAGACGAAGAGGGTAATGAGTTGATGCAAAAATGGATGAAATCAGCAGACCTTCTTTTGGGAAGGAAAACTTTTGATATCTTCGCTGCATATTGGCCCGAGCATGCAGACATGTGGCCCGGTATTAATGACGTTACTAAATATGTAATGACTTCTTCTTTGGAGAAGTCAGAGTGGCAGAACTCAGTATTCCTTAGAAACGTTGATGACATCAAGAATCTCAAGAATTCAGAAGGTTCTGATATTCAAGTTATTGGCAGCGGCAACCTAGCGCAGACATTATTCAAACATGACCTAGTCGACGAGCTGCGATTGATGACGTTTCCAATCACCCTTGGCACGGGTAAGCGATTGTTTGGTGAGGGCACCATTGCAGCTGCTTTTGAACTAACGTTCAGCTTAGTCACTTCAAACGGTGTCATTTTCGCTAGTTACAAGCGAGCGGGAGAAGTTACAACAGGTACTGTCGGATAGCAAAAGCGTTTCCGCATAGTTGTTAGATTATGAGGAATTATAGTCTGGTATAGAATAGTCACTCGGGCGAATCTATTTTATATGAAAACAACACTCGCACTCGCTGCACTTTTTATTCTCGTGCTCGGCGGCGGGTATCTGTGGAAAGGTAGAGATTCTTTCGCAGTGGATACCCCGTACGTCGCAAGCACAACAGCTCCGTCGATAGAGGCGACAACGACAAACAAACCAATAGCCACAACAACTAAGACAACTACTCCTGGCGCCTACACTCACGCACAGGTAGCAACGCACAACTCGAGCAAGAGTTGCTGGACGACTATTAGCGGAAACGTATACGATCTAACCAAGTGGATCGCGCAGCATCCTGGTGGAGAAGGGCCGATACTTGGGCTTTGTGGCAATGACGGCACGAGTGCATTTGAAGGCCAGCACGCAAACAACAGTCGTGCGAATGCTGAGCTTGCGACGTTTAAGATCGGAACACTAGCCAAATAAACATGATACTTACACTTCACCTAAGTATTGTGATTGCGTTAGGCCTGCTCGTTCTGTATTCCGATGAGCAAGCCTACCTCTGGGTGCTCGGGAAGAAGCCGATTCTAAATGGAGCAAGGATTATGATTCTTCATAGGACCATCTCAGTTGGTCTCGCGGCCCTGCTCATAACGGGCGGTCTTTTATACATTCAAGCCGTACCTGCGTATCTATCGAACTCTACGTTCATAATAAAGATGACGGTCATTGCAGCGCTCATACTCAATACATATTTGATAGAAAAGTTCAGTCATGTGGCGACGACCCAAACCTTTGCATCTTTGAAGACGAGCGAGCGTATACCACTATTTATTAGCGGAGTAGTTTCTGCCTTGGGTTGGATAACCGCCATCACTTGCGGTTGGATACTTTCTTAACTGGCGAGGTACTCTCGGCCTTTTTCTGTAAGAATACGACCGCGTGGAGAACGTTCAATGAAGTTGAGACGTTGAAGGAACGGTTCATATACGTTTTCGAGCGTGTCAGGGTCTTCGTGTAGAGAGCTTGCGAGTGCGCGAATTCCCGCAGGGCCGCCTTTGAAACCATCCTGAAGCGTACGAAGATAACGTACGTCGTCCTTAGTGAGACCGAGCTCATCGATGCCGAAGAGTTTGCATGCTGCGTCACAAACTTCCGTTGTGATGTCTTTCTCGTGTACTTGGGCGTAGTCACGCACGCGCTTTAAGAGAGCATTTGCAACGCGCGGGGTAGCGCGGCTACGTAGTGCAATCTTATTAACCACGTCATCACCGACCTGCATACCAAGAACTTCCGCTGAACGCTTTACGATTGCACGCACGTCATCGTCGCTATAGAAATCGAGCTGGTAGACACCGCCACCGAAGCGACTTCGTAGTGGACCTGAAAGCTGTGCAACTTTTGTGGTGGCACCAACGAGTGTAAACGGCGGAAGTGAGAGTTCGACAGTGCGTGCAGACGGTCCTTTACCAAGAATAATGTCGAGAGAGCCATTCTCGAGAGCAGGGTAGAGAAGCTCCTCGATCTTGCTTGAGAGTTGATGAATTTCGTCTATGAAAAGCACCGTGCCAGGCTCAAGGTTCGTGAGAATTGCTGCCAAGTCGCCAGCGCGCTCGATGGC
>JBDSUM010000016.1:0-14793 GCA_039927695.1 Minisyncoccota bacterium | reverse complement strand
TGCCATAGAGTTGGCCCAGTATGCAGGTATCGAAATTCTCGATATCGAGCGTCGAGCAGCTTACTATATTAGGCCAACCCGGCATCTCGCGATCGAGTAGGGCGGCTCCTGCTGCAACGCGCTTTTTGCGTCAAATATGAACATTTGTATAGTCCTTTCTTTCCGTGGAACTAACGGTGCTACTATAGTTATTTAATTAAGAACTGTCAAAGTTAAAGATTTCAACATCGTTCTGACAACCAAAACTTATCCCCACCTAAGTCGCTTTGGCGGTACTGATAGGCTAACTATCTAGTTAATCGTTAATCTTTTTCTATATATGAAACTCTACTATTCTACTGGTGCGTGTTCGCTTTCGCCGCATATTGTGGCTCGTGAAGGGAAGCTTCCTGTTGAACTTTCGAAAATAACGTGGGGAGACGGCACGCGTACTACCGCTGAAGGTGAAGACTTCTTTCTAGTGAATCCAAAGGGCGGCTATGTACCAGCGCTCCGCCTTGAGTCAGGGGAAGTGTTGACTGAAGGTGTGGCAATTATCCAGTACCTCGCCGACCAGTCATCTGAAACTCTTACTCCAGAGAAGGGTTCAATGGACTACTACCGCATGCTTGAATGGCTCACGTACATTAGCTCCGAGATTCATAAGGGATTTTCTCCGCTCTATAATCCAGCTATCACCGACGAAGCAAAGGAAGCACAGATCAAAAAGATTATGAGTCGCCTTACGTTCGTGGAAGCTGAATTAGGTAAGCACTCATATGTGCTCGGAGAAGCGTTCATGCTTCCTGATGCATACCTCTATGCAATTCTTCGTTGGAGCAAGAAGTTTGAGATGGATCTTTCTGGCCACCCAAACATTTCAGCATTCATGGCGCGTATGGACGCACGCGAAGGGGTGAAGCAAGCACTCGAAGAAGAGGGGCTTGAGGCGTTTACAGCGTAGTGTAAGAGGTTTCAAAAAGTAGAGTAAAAGAGCATGCGGCCGAAGGCCGCATGCTCTTTGGTATACTAGAACCATGTGGATGCTTTATGCAGCAGGGTCAGCGGTCGCCGCAGCTCTCGTATCAATATTCGGAAAGGTAGGGCTTCGTGAAGTCGACCCTACGCTTGCCACAATCGTGCGCGGAGTGGTCATGGGCTTACTGCTTGTCGTAGCAGGCTTTGCCCTGAGAAAACTCAACGCACCAGCACTCTCTGCAATTCATGGCCGCGCATGGGTATTCATCCTGCTTTCGGCAGCAGCTGGTGCAGCGTCGTGGGTCTTATACTTCACCGCACTCAAGCTAGGACCTGCTGGAGGTGTGGCCGTAATCGATAAGATGTCTGTCGTACTTATCATTATTATTGCGGTATTTGCCTTTGGTGAGGCATTCACACTCCGTTCAGCGGCAGGCGTTATACTTACTATAGCTGGCGCAGCGCTTATTATATTCAAATAAACTTTTATGATTGACCATGCATCAGCAGCTGTTACTGACCTTGAAAAGGCGAAGCCCTTGTATACAGCAATGCTCGCTCCTTTGAGATACACCCTCATGATGGATCTTCCTGAATACGGTGCTGCCGGATATGGTACGGACGATCGTTCTGATTTCTGGATGGGGAAAGTTGATATAGCCACAGGCGTACACGTGGCCTTTGTTGCAGACAGCGCTGAAATGGTGCAAGCGTTCTATGACGCAGGAATCGCAGCCGGGGGAAAAGATAATGGAGCACCAGGGTACCGCACCATATATTCAGCCGGGTATTACAGTGCCTTCGTTTACGACTTCGATGGAAACAACATTGAAGCGGTATGGCGTGATCCAAGTAAATAGCAAACTATAATAAATACATATGATTAAGAAAGCATATCTCGCAGGCGGTTGTTTCTGGGGACTCGAAGACCTCTTCCGTACCCAGTCAGGAATTATTTCAATCGATGCCGGTTACACGGGTGGAGAAAATGAGAACCCAACATATCAAAACCATCCTGGTCATG
Organism: Minisyncoccota bacterium; assembly: GCA_039927695.1. Classification (GTDB taxonomy): domain Bacteria; phylum Patescibacteriota; class Minisyncoccia; order Phycocordibacterales; family Phycocordibacteraceae; genus C7867-001. The sequence continues at coordinate 12,812 of JBDSUM010000016.1, read as the reverse complement.
CTGAAGCTCTTGAAGTGGTGTATGACGACGAAAAGACAAACTTTAAAACCTTGCTCGATTTCTTCTTCCAGATTCACAATCCTACGACTATGAATCAGCAGGGAAATGATCGCGGTACTTCGTACCGTTCTGCCATCTTCTACCAAGACGAAGAAGAAAAGAAGCAGGCAGAAGAATTCATTCAGATCGTGAACGATTCAAAGCGCTGGAAAGACCCCGTAGTTACTGCGCTTGAGCCCTTCATCAGATTTTGGAAAGCAGAGGAGTATCATCAGGACTACCTGCAGAAGAATCCTGGAGGATATACGTGCCATGCAATTTATTTCGATTCATATCTTTAAACCTTACCTATGAGCTACTCATCATCAAACTCAATCGTTATCAATGCGCCAAAAGAAGCAGTGTGGGACGCACTTACGAACCCGGCTGCAGTTAAAGAATATTTCTTTGGAACAGACCTCGTAACTGACTGGACGGTTGGTTCACCAATCTATTTCCGTGGAGAATGGCAGGGGAAGTCGTATGAAGATAAAGGAATCGTTCTTGAATATACTCCCGAAGAAACACTCTCATACACCTATTGGAGCAGCATGGGTGGCACTGAAGACGCACCTGAAAACTATCAGACACTTCGCTATTCTCTTGAAGATGAAGGCGAAGGAGTAAAAGTAACCATAGACCAGTCAGATGTAGCTACCCAGGAAAGTGCGGATCATTCAAGCGAAAACTGGAAGGGGGTCCTCGAAGGACTCAAGAAATACGTAGAAAACAAGGTTGGCTAGGCAGGAGCATGGTATCGTAGTCATATAATGCCGTCACGTAATAAGACATCTAAAAAGGCTTCGGTAGTGAATAAAACTCCGAAGAAAGACCGCAAAGCTTCCTATATAGTTGGGTTCACCTTTGTGTGGATTGTCGCTATCTATCTTGTTGGGTGGAGCGATATCCTTGGTACACGCTATTCGCGTGAGGAGGCGTTGGCAACCACTACGTCGGCTCTTGGAGGTATCTTTAGCAAACCTGATACCGCGCCTGTTCTCGATACAAAGCTCTACGACGCAAAGATGATTGCGATGGCTAACTACGCGTCTACAACCGCTTCAACAACAGTACGCAAATGGCCAACCAAGGCACCGTACCCAAAAGCAGGTGCAATCCTTCCATTCAAACGCATCATTGCGTACTACGGTAATTTCTACTCAACAAGAATGGGTGTGCTCGGTGAATACCCAGCGCCGCAGATGCTTTCAATGCTTAAAGCAGAGAAAGCGAAGTGGGAAGCTGCTGATCCTACAACTCCCGTCGTGCCAGCAATCGACTACATCGCGCTCACCGCACAGGGAAGTCCGGGCAAGCAGGGGTATTACATGCTGCGCATGCCAGACTCCCAGATCGACATCGCCGTTGATTTAGCTAAGCAAGTGAACGGCATCGTCATACTCGACGTTCAGGTAGGACTTTCAACTCTTCAGCGTGAACTGCCCATGCTCGATAAGTATCTCGCAATGCCAAACGTGCACCTCGCCATTGACCCAGAGTTCTCTATGAAAGGTGGAGAAAAGCCAGGGTCAGTAATAGGTACATTTAGTTCAGCAGATGTGAACTACGCAGCTCAGCATTTGGCGAAACTTGTGCAAGATAATGATTTGCCACCAAAGATTCTCATCGTGCACCGCTTCACAGAAAATATGGTCACAGGCTACCAAAACATTCGACCGCTCCCAGAAGTACAGGTAGTTATGGACATGGACGGATGGGGAGATCCAGCAAAGAAACTTAATACCTATCAGCGGACTGTGGCAACACAACCGGTGCAGTTCACCGGCTTCAAGCTCTTTTATAAGAACGATCTCAAGCCACCAAGCACGCGTTTGCTTACTCCCAAGGAACTCCTCAAGCTCACACCACGACCAATGTTTATTCAGTATCAGTAATAGAAAAACCGCCCGAAGCCTAGAAAGACTTCGAGCGGGTTAATGTCAGTCGCGACCGGAACAATTCATGGACAGCGTGCCCGTGGTCGTCCCACCGAGAATGGAACAGGACGAAGGATCGAGGAGAAGTGATGGCTTCTGACCAGGCTTGCACAGGCGGCCTCCTCTGACCAACATCTGTTTACCATTAGTCTCGACATCCATCGAGGCAACGGTCTGGCAGAGACTGATTGTCGTCCCTGCCTTCAGTTGCTCGACATGGTACACCCCGGGCTGGGTTGACCACTCTCTAGCCGTTGGCGAGGAAGGCTGTTGCTGAGCCGATCCAGTGGTTGTGATTGCCGCGGCACATGCTGCGATAGCGAAAAGAACTTCCCGATACATTACTTGTAACTCCCTTGTGAATACAAAAACAATATGCCGCATATTGCGGCTGTTGTCAATTAGTGCCAAGAAGAATGACCCACATGCCACTTACGGCAGTATGGGCAGCGATACGCGTGATTACCGCCGCCAAGGCGACGAGCTTCACGAGCAGCACTAGCTTCATTCGTATGTTTAACCTTACGCCAGCACGTCCTGTGGCGGCGCCAGAAGAAATAGAAGATGGCTCGTATCATCGCTACGCTACTTCATCTATATCTTATCGAGCTGAATCAATCTTTCGAGCTGCTCGTCCATCTCGGAAGTGATTTGTAACTGACGAGGGAAAAGACGATACTTTTTAATTTCCTCTGGTGTTGTAACAAGAGCTGGCACGACGAATATCTCATTGTTGCCGTCGCGTGCGCCGACGAGCACGCGCATGCCTTCTTTCTGTAATTTCTCAATACGCTGGTCTATAGGAAAATAGTATCCTGGCAGTTCCGCATCGTCCTTTTTTAAGTTTTCGTACTCGTCTGGGTCTAATCCTGGGAAAGGAAGCGGCTCAGGGTTCTGACTAAGCTCTTCTGCAAGCATCTTCGCTTGCAGCCTGATTGCATCTCGTTCTTCTTCTCCCTTTCGTTCCGGCGTTTGTTCTTCAGCATATGCTTCTTCTTGAACCAGATCATGTGGCGGCATTGGGGGTATCCGTTCGTATTTCATATTTCGAGTATAGCAGATAGTAGAAGACGGCAATTTCTGCTGAAGGAATCCTGAGGTACGCAAAATCCAATAAATACGCTATAGTAGGACTATATGGCAGTAAAGCAAGCGCAATCACCGCGCGAGGGAGGAATACGTTTTGAAAACGTTTCCTACGGATACGGCAACAATCACCCGATCTTGAAAGAGACCGGTTTTGCGCTACGTAAGGGCATGAAAGTGACTCTCATGGGCCAGAATGGTGCGGGAAAGTCTACGCTCTTCAAGATGATCATGGGTATGATTCAGCCTGACGATGGCCGCATACTCCTTTCTCCAGGACTTACGGTTGCAATGTCACACCAGGTAATAGCTCCTGCAGAACGAGATCTTACGGTGCGTGATTTCTTCCAAAGCAAGTTCTCAAAGAAGGTATTTGATATCGATCCAAAGATAGATGAAGTGCTCGAGATCGTGAACTTGAAAGCGGATCATGACAAGAAGATAAGCTCGTTCTCTGGCGGACAGCAGGCACGTTTGCTACTAGCCTCAGCACTTATTCAGGAGCCAGACGTACTTCTGCTCGACGAGCCTACGAACAATCTCGACCACGCAGGTATCGATCACCTTACGAAATTCCTTAAGGGTTACGAGAAGACCTGTATGGTTATTTCCCATGATGCTGACTTCTTGAATTCATTTACTGATGGCGTTGTTTATCTAGACGTTCACACACAAAAGCTTGAGCAATACGTCGGAAACTATAACGACTTGCTCGATGAGATCTCAGCACGTATTGAACGCGAAAACCGAAAGAACGCGCAGCTTGAGAAAGCTATCCAGGCAAACAAAGACAAGGCGAACTTTTTTGCACAGAAGGGAGGAAAGATGCGCGTTGTGGCAAAGAAAATGCGTACGCAGATAGAGGAGATGGAGGAGGATAAAGTGGAGACACGTCGTGAGGATAAAACCATTCGTCCGTTCCATATTCCCGCACAAGAAGAACTCGTTGGTGAGATCCTTAGCATTAGCTCGTACACCACACTCGACCCAAAGTCGCACAAAGTAATTCAACACAAGGGAAATATTGCACTCAAGAAAAAGACGCATCTCCACCTGCAAGGACCAAACGGTATAGGTAAGTCCACACTCCTTGAGTCGCTCGCAAAAGGAGAAGCAGAAGGCGCTTCGATTCAAAAGGGTATCCGTGTTGGCTACTACCGTCAGGACTTCTCAACGCTCGACTTTGATAAAACAGTACGCGAGGAGCTCATGAAGGTCATGCAGAAGCAGGAAGAAGAAGTCATGCGCAAAGTTGCCGCTGGTTTCCTCCTCGTTGGTCCAGCCATTGAAAAGAAGATCGGTACGCTTTCTGAAGGACAGAAAGGTCTTGTGGCATTCGCGCAGCTTGTCTTGCTTAAGCCAGGACTTCTCGTGCTCGACGAGCCAACAAACCACATTAACTTCCGTCACTTGCCGGTCATTGCAAAGGCACTCGACTCATATGAAGGCGCTATGGTGATTGTTTCCCACGTTCCTGAATTCGTTTCCCAGATTCGCATCGACGAGATACTCGATCTCTCTAAATAGAGCCATGGTCAAAGCTGACGTCTACTACGCATATCTCCTTGAGTGCGCAGACGGCACGCTCTACGCAGGGGTCACCACAGATTTAGAACGCAGAGTAATAGAGCACAATACGTCACCGAAAGGAGCAAAGTACACACGTGCTCGCAGACCCGTCGTCATGCGATACTACGAATCGTTTGAGACTATGAGCGATGCTGCAAAGAGAGAAGCTGAAATTAAGAAATACGATCGTGCGGCCAAGCTCATGCTTTTCACAGACAAGAACTGATAATATTTAATAACTATGGAGAACGAGAGTAAAACAGATAAAACTAAGGAATGGTATCGAGCACTTCGCAAACCATCGTGGGCTCCACCTTCATGGGTTTTTGGCCCGGTGTGGACTGCGCTGTATCTCATAATCGCCATCTCGTATGGATTCGTTGCCTATGAGTCGTTCAAAGGAATTGTGCCTGTTTCTATACTTGTGGTCTTTATCGCTAATCTTGTCTTTAACTTTTTGTATACTCCGTTACAGTTTGGTTTGCGTAATCTTGTTCTTGCAACGATTGATATTTTTCTTGTGCTCGGAACACTCATTGCCGCACTTGTTATGATTCATCCCTATTTCTCTTGGGTAAGTCTCGTAAATATCCCGTACCTATTGTGGGTATCATTTGCGACCATTTTACAGTGCGCTATTACCTTCAAGAACCAAGACAAATGGACTACCTAAAAGCACATGTGCGCACGTGCGTGTATATGACGAGTATCCTGATTGCTCTGGCTATATACGTGTTTATTGGTAATTCCGAGATTGGCACGCTGCGCACCATTCGTTTTGAAGAAGGATTTGGTTTTACTGCGTCCATATATCTTTTGCTGGCATTGCTACCGACACCGCTATACAGCGTGTTTTCAACAACACCTGGCAAAGCAGTATATACGCATGCACGTCGTGCCATTGGCATATCAACATTCTGTTTTGCATTCCTGCATGCGTACATTTCATTTTTCGGCCTGCTGGCCGGATTTGCGGGAATACCGTTTCTCGATACCCGTTACGAGTTCTTGCTTGGGAGCGGGACAATCGCACTTATTATATTATTCTTGATGGCATCGACATCCTTTGATATTGCCGTGCGTCTCCTAGGCCCATGGTGGAAACGTCTGCATCGTTTTGTGTATGTCGCTGGCATTCTCGCGCTCGTGCACGTTACGTTGCTGGGTTCGCACTTTAGTAATCCAACAAGTATCTTGCCGATGGTGTTCATAACGACGGCATTTGCGTTCCTTGCACTTGAAGCAGCCAGGCTTGATAAAAAGTATGTCGCAGCAAGAGGCGAGCGGTTGGCTCGCTTTAGTGGCAGATTTGTACTGTGCTGTATACTCCTGACAGTACTTTTTATGATTCTCACTTCGGGCGAAGGATTCCTACATGCTGGGCACAATACGCATTCTTCTGCTTCTTCAACACCGATAACCTTATAACTATGACACGCATCTTTTCACATTCACTTACTGTTCTTTCTATACTTTTTGTATTGTTCTCAAGTTCGTTGTATGTAGCGATTCCACTGTCTGCGAGTGCGCACAGCCTCGCTGTAGAAGGGGAGCTCGGCGCGACACTCCATATTGATCCCGCTGATGAACCTATCGTTGGAAGTCCTTCCACGATCTATCTAGATTTTAAGAATAGTACGCGCGCATTCGATCCATCTGAATACAAGTTTGTCCTTAGTATTACCCAGGGCAGCTCAACTCTTGCAACAACGACACTCTTTAGTAATGGTGAGACCGGCATAACGGCTTCAGCGGTACACACGTTTGCACAACCAGGTGAATACACTATTCAAGTTGTTGCCACACCAAAGGATGGTGATAAAACATCTACGTTTAACTTCGACACCCATGTTAAATCAGCCACGTCAGCAAAGAACAACAGCATCTTTGCATTTCTTGGCGTGCATGGTGGGCATGTGCTTATTACAGTGCTTCTCGTTGGAATTCTGGTGGGAGTTGTGGGATATGAGAAGTTGAAGGAGAGCAGATTGAGGCGTAAGGCTGCTAAAGGTAATTCTTAGTAAATAATTCAGTTTTATTTCATATTTTGCCCAGGTTTTTCATAGCGGGGATATTGTAAAGTCTAATTGATGTCTGATTTAACATCAATTACAACTTATATTGCTACTATGAAAAAGCAGAGTGTTGCGTGGGAATCCTTCGATGAACCTGGCTTAGAAAAATATTTTATGTTTGGCATTCAAGAATTGTTTCGCCGGCTCCATGATATATCAGATCTTAATCTACATCTTGAAGATAATAAAACCAAAGAGCTATTCTTCATGCTGGAATCGCTTTTATACGTCCGAAGTCTAATTGTTGAAGTCACCACATTTGATTAAGTATAATTATCTTAATATGAAAATATTCTGTAGCGTGAGCCAAGAGTTTTCATTTTGTAAGCCGATGTATATAATTGAGCAAGATAGTTATTTGGGAGAGACGCATGCTTGCTTGTTGCATCATTAAACCGCCAAGTATCGGACTAACTGAGCAAATTTGTTCGCAGTTAAATTCGCTGGGTATTGAAATAATTACTCAAAAAGAATTCGTCTATAGCGTGCACGCTATACAAATGCTATACGACCACATGAGTACTGAAGCAAGAGTAATGATTGGAGAGCGATACCTTGGTAAGAAAGGAATCGCTCTGCTACTCACCTTTGAAAGTGTTGAACATTGCAACGGTATTTTAGGGAGTGAAAGTGACCCGCGAGCATGTGAGGCTCATAGCCTGCGAGCGATATACGGTAGCCGTACCGAGCCGGAACGACTCGGTGAGTGGCAATGGTGGGAAAATGCAATTCACCGGCCGATTGACGAGCGAGAACGTGTGCGAGATTTGCTCCTTGTGTTCCCAAAGAATTATCAAAGTGCTGGCTAGCCAGCACTTTATTTATTACAAAATTGCGCTCCAACTTTAGTTGGAGCGCAATTCAAAACTACATTCTTAGCGCTTATTCAGATACTGCTCAAGCCCAGATTTGCTTAAATCTAAGTTAAACATAAAGAAACGTGGATCGGCTTTTTGATAGAACGCAAGGTAATATGGCTCAATTTTTGAATCGTCACGCTGTACAGACGATGTGTCATAGAAGTTAATACCGTACTTGCGACAAACTCGATTTACTATTCGACCGTGTTCGCACCAGACAAACTTCTTGCCTAGGTTAATAGAGAAGCAGGTAGCTGCATACAATAACTGGCTCGCCACACCATTAGTTTCGGATGCCCATCGAGTAAATTCGACACTGAGAGAAGGGTCGAATGGAAACACCTTCTGATTATTATCGAATTTATATAGATTTTGAAGTCTAAGATTCGAATGGGGAGAACAGACATTGATTCCGATCGTCCCAACAATTTTTCCACCATCCCATGCGATTAGCAGGTGGTCAGGTGGAGAAGGTAGGACACCAAATACCCTTAGGTACTGATCAGAGACGAATTTGAGACCGATAGTTAATTCCTCAGAAGTTATCGCAGGAAGTACAATTGGCGAATCACAGAGTATTTTCATTACCGACCTCCATGCGGGTAACTGATTTTGCCACCATAAGACCTGCATCTAGATATAAATACCCTGGCGTAATGGGAGGTCTAATCACATCTCGTCGCTCAGTACTTTTTCTGAGTAGGTAAAGCAGAGTTTGATCAGCAACAAAACCGCTCGCTAAGGGCGGATTTGTGGCAATTATAGGTGCCCTGCACTCATCTCGTAGACGACTAATACAACGTTCCCGGCTTCTATGCGGTCCTTCAGAATGTCCATACTCCGGAAGCTCTGGAATCAGAGCGTTTAGCACCGAAGAAAGCACACTTTGAATTACTTCATTTGTGGCTTCTTTACTGGAAATGAGGTCTTGTAGCTCAAACGCTTCTGTCAGTGAGAAACCTAACATATCTCCAATATTCATCCCACTGTGGTCGAATAAGAAAAGTCGTGTTCCAAACCCAACGGTACTGCAATTCATGAGCGGCACCATTAGGTCCTGGGCTTTTTGATGCAGGAGAATTCGTGCACCAATAGCCCAGAATTCAATTTCATCGCAGACAATATCGCAACCTTGAAGAAAATGATCTACACTGTTTTCATTTATACCTTCCGGATAAACGACAAGTGTAGTGTCCTCTGTAATGTCGCGTATCATTCTGGCAGTTGCGATTGCTTTTGACACACCGACAGAATTTCTAGTTGCCCCAAATTGGCGATTTATGTTCGAAATGTCGAATACTTCACAATCAGCAATTCGCACCTCACCAATTCCAAGTCTGACTAATGTTGCCGCAACGAGTCCTCCCATACCACCGCAGCCTGCAATACCCACTACAGCGCTAGAAAGCATTTCTTGTTCAGCTGCCGTGATCCAGCCTATATTTCGGTCAGTACGCTCTTGATAAAATGAGGCGTCTGTTTTCGCTTCAAGCCGATACACAGTTCCTGGCTCTAGAATCTTGGACACAGGAAGCGAATTTGAAATGCTGAAATATGTCTGTTTTGTCACCTTACTTCTCCTTCACATTGATTTAGAAAGAACCCCCTAATATAAGATATGTGAAGATTCAAAGAATGTATAGTGAGTCTGACTTATTAATGGATTGAACCATTACGGTATCTTGACTTTTATTGTATATAATGTTATTGTAACCATACAAAGTTCTTTGATAAAACCTTGCGAATTCGCCACAGCAGAACGCGGCTTAATATAGGCCTCCTCCTGCTGTGGCGAACCCGAATATGGGCGAGCTTGAACGGCAAAGTACTGTCACGACGAGGTATGTTATGAATACCAAGACTCTTGTCACCGACGGTCAGCTGGGTCAGCTTGCCGTTCGTCAACACGACCTGTTCCGTCGCGTGAAGTCCGGCTCCTATGCCAACTTCGACGACGTGATGGCCGCACTCCAAACGGTGATCGAAGGCAAGATGCCGGAACCTCCGGTTCTGGTCGTCGAGCCCGGTCTCACCAAGTGGCGCACCTTCCTGATCGGCGGTGTCGCCAAGAAGGAGCTCCTCAAGCGCGTCGAAGCTGGCTTCACGGTCAGCGGCTACGCCAAGAGCCTGGTGAACAATCGCGCCTTCACGACGCTCGACAAGGAAAAGCCGATTGATACGATCGTCCTCACCCCTGCCGACTTCGGCTACACCCACAACCCGACCACGACCGAACTGCTCGATCCCACCCGCTTGCGGGAATGGAGCGAGCAGAACGCGGAACGCCTCAACGGCCATGTCGTTGAACTGCTCCCCGCCGAAGCCGGCCCGCACATCCGCGACCAGTACAAGGATCAGTCCAACCGCGAAGTCCTCTGGATCGCGATGGAGCGGATCACCGATTCCGACGGCCGTCCGGACGTCTTCACGGTCAGGCGGATTTCGGACGGCGGGCGGTGGCTCGACACGGGTTGGACGGATCCCGACGGTCAGTGGGATCTCGACGATCGCATCGTGTTCCGTCTTCGCAAGGTCGCTCAGGACTAAGATCCTTGGGACTAGAGACACTTGTGCTCTTTGTTCCTTTGAAACTTTGTCCTTCCGACAACAACTCCCCGCCGCAGCGATGCGCCGGGGAGTTTCTACATGTACATACGGTATATTTAAAAGCGGTAGTAGGTGAATATGCGGGAGCGTAAGCTCGTCCGCTACCGAATCCAGTATCCATATAACCCAGAATAGTTCCGACTACGATTTGAACTAGCGCGGCGTATGCAGAAACTTCAAAAATGAAGATACTTGGTGCGCCGCACTCGGCGATTCCTGATCGCGAATAAGATACAGCCCAGAGAGTATTCGAAGGGTGGTGGTACAGATGGTATGGCGCACAAACCGATTCCGACGGCAATCCGAACGTCTTCACGGTCAAGCGGAATTCGGACGGCAAGCAGTGGCTCAACACGAATTGGACGAATCCCGACAATCAGTGGAATCTCGACAATCGCATCGTGTTCCGTCTTCGCAACTTACTTCATTTCTCTCCCGTACCTGCGGGAGAGTTTTGTTTAATGACCTGACCATACCAGCCTCCAAGCATCTTTCCGACCTCAGAAAGTTTCTTGGAAATCTCGCCATAGCATTTAGTATCAAGGAGTTTCATTTCCCATAACATCTGAAGAAATACTTTAAGCGTATCTACTCTTGTGATAGCTCGTTTCAAATAAGGAATCTTATCTGCACGCGACATAAAGGCAGCTATTGATATGGCTTCGATAGTGTCTATAAAAAGGTTGTCTATTTTAAGACCAAGAGAATATTTGGCCGTTTTGGGAAGTTTGGCAGCTGGTACGCTCCAGAGAAGGTACACTTCCTTTATATGAGTCAGCACAGGAATCGTTCGGGGGGGGGGGTAGCTTTTGCGGTGTAAAATCGCGGTTCGGACATACGTATTACGATATCATTTCAGTAGAAAATTTGCTTGAAGCATGGACAGAATTTATAAACGGAAAACGTTCGCGGAAGGACGTCCGTGATTTTGAGCTAAATCTGATGGATAACATCCTCGGCCTGCACACCGCCTTGAGAGCAAAATCGTACCGTCACGGCGGATATATCAGTTTTAATATCTCAGATCCAAAACCTCGTATCATACACAAGGCAACCGTGCGCGATCGTCTTTTACATCATGCCATTTACCGCCAGCTCTATCCATTCTTTGATCGCACGTTTATAGCGGACTCATATTCATGCCGGAATGAAAAGGGAATACACAAAGGACTTGATAAGTTTAGGAGCTATTTCCTAAAGGTTAGTAGGAACAATACGAAAACAGCGTGGGTATTGAAATGCGATATACGCAGATTCTTTGCCTCAATGCGGCATGACAAGTTAATGGCCATTCTGTCGGCGCATATAGGTGATCCTGATACCCTGTGTCTTCTTGATGGAATTATCTCAAGCTTTAGTGTGAGTTCTGGTGTGGGGCTTCCGCTGGGCAACCTCACTTCTCAGCTCCTTGCGAATGTGTACATGAATGAATTCGACCAATTCGTGAAGCACCGTATTAAGGCAAAATACTACATCCGATATGCCGATGATTTTGTCTTCTTAGATGGAGATAGGGAATATCTAGCCTCTCTCATTCCACGGTTAAATACGTTTCTCAAAAACGAACTAGGACTGGTAATGCACCCAGATAAACTATTCATAAAGACCTTTGCCTCAGGCGTAGATTTCCTTGGCTGGGTACACTTTCCTGATCATAGGATATTGAGGACGGTAACCAAGAAGAGAATGCAGGTACGCTTACGAAACAATCTTTCAAAGGAAAGGCTTAGTTCCTATCTAGGTTTAACAAGCCATGGGAATACTTATAAGATCCAAGGCACTATGCCGAGTCTCTCAAATGAGGACAGTAGGGTGTAACTATTTGGGTGACATCCAAAACATCGTTTCCGTGTCACTTTTGCGATTTTCTAAAAATGTAATTGAAGCAAAGGTATTTTTTAAGAGTTCATATTTAAGATATAACACTAAATTAACATCTATTTGCTACAAATGAGATTGCGCGATGTCAAGCCATTGACGTTCGAACAACTGTTCGATTATACTAGTAAGTATGAAAGCTGGCGTAACTGAAAAGATCCGTACCTTCTATCGAAGTCATAAGCGCATGCCGTCTATTACGGAGCTTATGTCGCTTCTTTCGCTTGCGTCACGCAGCTCGGCCTTCTACGTGTCTAACCAGCTCATTGAAGCGGGACTCGTTGAGAAGGATAAGCAGGGGAAACTCATACCTGCTGCAGGCTTCTATGCCGTACCTATGCTTGGACACATTCGTGCGGGCTTTGCCGCTCCTGCCGAAGAAGAACTCGCAGACACTATTACGGTTGGAGAATATTTAGTACCGCACCCCGATGCAAGCTACTTGCTCACGGTCGAAGGGGATTCGATGATAGACGCGGGGATACAGTCGGGAGACATGGTTACCTTTGAACGCACGAGCGATGTGAAAGTTGGCGACATCGTTGTTGCACTCACAGAAGATGGGTACACACTGAAGTACTTGCGCCGCAAGGCTGGCCGCTTGTGCCTTGAAGCTGCAAACGATTCATTCCCCGACATTCACCCACGCGAAGGGGAGATCATCGGCAAGGTCGTCTCCACGTTCCGCACGTATTAAATGCTTTCAACCCGCTCGTATCCTCGAGCCATTGTTCACTTTGACGCAGACTCGTTCTTTGCGT
>JBDSUM010000015.1:0-5365 GCA_039927695.1 Minisyncoccota bacterium | reverse complement strand
TCAACGCGAAATCCGAGCAAAGCTCTACAGATACAAGAACTGTTTAAAGGGACGGGTGTGAATGTGTTGTCACTCGATGATGCAGGTATTGAAGGGGAAGGGACCGAGGATGGCACGACGCTCGAAGAGAATGCGTTCAAGAAAGCGAAGTTTGCTGCCGATCATTCTGAAAATACATGGACCATGGCAGACGATACCGGTATTTTTATTACATCCCTAGACGGTGCTCCAGGAATCCATGCAGCACGATGGGCAGGCGATGTTTCAACTGAAGAAATTACTCAGTACACATTGAAGCAGCTTGAAGGTACGACAGATCGATGTGCTCTGTTCCGTACTGTAGCGGTACTTCTATCACCAGATGGTGAGAAACACGTATTTGATGGTGAGGTAATGGGAACTTTGCTTGAAGCGCCACGCGTACCTGCACAACCAAAAATGCCATACAGTCCGCTTTTTGTTCCAGATGGTTATACCAAGAGTTGGGCAGAAATGACGACTGGAGAAGAAAACGCTATAACGCATCGCGGCATTGCTTTTCGAAAGGTACACGAGTTTCTGAAACAGTTACCGTAAGTCCTCGTGAGGCTGTTTTGTGCTAAAATCGCCTATATGACCCAGACGACTCCTATCTCAATCACTTCGGGCACCTTTATACGAGCTATTATCGTGTGTGCCGTAGCGTACGCACTTTGGACCTTGCGTGGGCTTGTGTTGCTTGTACTTACCGCCGTGGTTATCGCTTCTGCGATCGAACCGGGCGTTGCCTTCCTAGTGAAGAACCGCATACCGCGCGTGTTATCTGTATTGCTCATGTACGTAACTGTCTTTGGCTCATTCTTCGGCCTTGTGTACTTCTTTCTCCCACCGATACTTTCAGACGCACAAGGAATCCTCTCGGCTCTTCCTCAGTATCTTGATTCTCTGAAATTCCCAATTAGCAGCATTCCAAACTTCGATTCAGGCTCAGCGATTACGAATGAAGCGCAGTCTGCATTTCATACCATCCTTGAGTTCCGTGGAGTGTTTACCGGTACGTCACAAAATGTATTTAATCTTGTTGCCGCAATTTTCGGCGGTATATTCGCCTTTGGTCTTGTTATCGTCCTTTCGTTCTACTTTGCCATGCAGGAAACAGGTATTGATGATTTCCTTCGTGTGATTACCCCAGCCGCACAAGAAGAATATGTCGTGAGTCTGTGGCTTCGTGCAAAGAAAAAGATTGGCCTTTGGATGCAGGGACAATTGCTGTCTTCGGTGATTGGGGGAGTACTCTCATACCTCTTCTTACTTATGTTCGGCGTGCCCTATGCTTTTTTGCTCGCTGTTCTTACCGCGGCAATGATGCTCATTCCTGTCTTCGGTTCGATCATATCAGCGTTTCCGCCCATTATCTTTGCGTATTCAACGGGAGGACTTTCGCTCGCACTTGCCATTGCCGGTGTGTACGTCATTATCAATCAATTTGAATCGCATATCGTGCACCCATTGGTCGTAAATAAAGTGGTGGGCATACCACCGCTTCTCGTTATCCTCGCGCTCATCGTGGGAGGCGAACTCGCTGGTTTCCTCGGCGTGCTTCTCGCAATTCCTGTTGCAGCGGCACTTCGCGAATTCTTAAATGACTTTGATAAGGGGAAGCGTGCAGCGACAAATATTGCTTCATAACTGAACTATCAATGGCTCGTTACATAACCACCACACTGCCATACGTAAACTCTGATCCGCATATTGGTAATGCGCTTGAATTTGTACAGGCAGACCTGCTTGCACGCGCGTGGAGGCTCGCTGGGGAAGAAGTATTTTTCTCAACAGGTACCGACGAACACGGCCAAAAGATTCTTCAGGCTGCAGAGAAGGCAGGGAAGGATGTACATGACTACGTCGATCATTTCTCAAATGAATTCAAGAAGCTAGGCGAGTCACTTAATCTTTCATACGACGCGTTCATTCGTACTACAAACCCGGAACACTACGCAGCTGCGCAAGAAATGTGGAAACGCTGTGATGCAAAGGGGGATATCTATAAGAAGACATACTCAGGACTGTATTGCGTAGGATGCGAAGCGTATAAGACGGAGAAAGAATTAACCGAAGATGGAAAGTGTGTTCTGCACCCATCACTTACGCCTGAGACCATTTCAGAAGATAATTATTTCTTCCGTCTTTCAAAGTACCAGGATGCTTTGCTCGAATACCTTTCACGTGATGGAATAATCGTTCCTGAGTGGCGACGTGAAGAAGCTATCAATTTTGTTAAAGGAGGACTTGAAGACTTTAGTATTTCACGCGAAAAGGCGCGGCTTTCTTGGGGCGTGCCTGTGCCCGGTGACGATACGCAAGTCATGTATGTGTGGTTCGATGCTCTTACAAACTACATCTCAACGCTTGGATGGCCAGCAGATAGTAATGGTTTGTTTAAGAAGTTCTGGGAAGAAGGGAATACTCTCCAAGTAGCAGGGAAGGATCAGGTGCGCTTTCAATCGATTATGTGGCAGGCAATGCTCATGTCCGCAGATATTAAAAATACCGATCATGTTTTCTATCACGGATTTATCAACTCTGGAGGGCAGCGCATGAGTAAGTCTTTGGGTAACGTGATTAGCCCGTACGAGCTTACAGATAAATATGGCACCGATGCAACTCGATATTTGTTACTTCGCCACGTACACCCCGTGGAAGATTCTGACGTTACCTGGGAACGCCTTGATGAGTGGTACACAGCTAACTTGGTGAATGGTCTTGGGAACTTAGTGGCACGCGTTATGAAGCTCGCAGAGATGTATCTTGAAAAACGCGAACTAGGAATTCATATAGAACATGAGATGGTACCTGACTCTTTTGACTTTAATAAGGCGATGAACTCAATCTGGTCTCATATACAAGTTGCTGACGAAAAGATGACCCGAGAACAGCCCTTTGCTCTTATTAAGACTGAGCCCGAGGAAGCGAAAAAGATTATTGCAGATCTAGTTGATGACCTATATTGGATAGGTAAGACACTTGAACCATTCATGCCAGCTACTAGTGAGACGATTATTTCTGCAATTGAAATGAACAAAAAGCCCGACAATCTCTTCCCCCGTATCGAGGTTGCTTAGCTTCTCGAGGAGCATATTTCGTGCAATAGTATTTGAGTGAATATAGAGCGCATATTACTCCCCACACGACCGCAGCCAGACACCATCGTCGCAATATTTCTCTTGCGCGAATATGGCAAAGAGCGCTTTCCTGGCGTTGAAACTGCGCGCATAGAAATTAAACACAGTGTAGAAAAAGAAGATACATTTGATTCACTACTCGCCAAAGGAATTCTCGCGCTAGACGTTGGTGGCGGTTTGTTTGATCATCATGGCAAAGGGAAAACTGCCACTGAGCTTGTTGCAGACGCACTTGGTATCCGAAAGAATCCGGAACTCACGCAGCTTATTGGATATGCCGTGCGTGATGACACTCAAGGAAAGGGAACAATTTCAAAAGACCCGCTCGATCGTGCGTTTGGGCTTTCTGGTTTGGTAGCATCACTAAATAAAATGCTTACTGACGATCCGCATACACTTGTGTCGTACGTATTACCCTTACTTAAAGCGCATCACTTTGTGGCGTGTGAACATACCGTTGGTTTACCGAACGACATTGAACGTAAGGAGAAGGATGGGAAGTACAGTGAGTCAGTCGTAAAGCAGGCAGGGAAGGATATAAAGATTAGTTTTGTAATGAGTGATAAGCCTTCGATGCCGGGATACCTGCGTTCACAGGCTGGGAAACTAGCAGATGTGGTTGTGCAACGCTCAGAGGACTCAAATCACTACGCCATACTCACTAAGCAGCATAAGAGTGTAAATCTTTCAAAGACAATGGCGCTCATACGACTTCGTGAAGCAGAGCTTAAAGGTATTGAACTCGATTATGGTCAGATAGAGGCAATTCGAAGTCTCGAACAAATTCCATATTGGTATTACGACCCCGCAACGAATTCGTTGTTAAATGGTGGTCCTCATAACCGTACCGTTGAAGAGTCGCATATTCCTTGGGAAGAAATGCAAAAGATAGTGACGGCGGGAATTAAGCTTGGTTAGTCAGCAAACAGGCCGTATTTTGATGTATTTGACAAATAGACTATATCGGTCTATAGTATACACAGGTTTGACTTGTTGTTTTACAGCTCGCTTAGACCTCCAAATCTTCAACCGACACCAATAGAGGAGTGTGTCACATGTCGAATATCCGTAAAGATGGAAGCGGTGCCCCTGCAGTTGCACCAATCGGTGCCTCCGCTTTCGCCGCAAGCGCAAGCTCGCCTGATCGCCGGGACATTTACGACACGGGCGCTGTTGCATTCGTCGAGATCGGCAAGATGCGTCGGATCGATAGCCAGCACGCCGGCGTATACTGGGAAAGTCGCATTTTCTTGCCGGAAGGTAACTTTCCGGTCATCATCCGCGGCTTACCCGACGATTTCGAATCGAAACCGAAAGGTAATCGCTTTGTCGGTCGAGTCCGTGTCTGGAGCAAGTACGACACGGTTAACGGCGTCACGAACGCCTTGACCGTTCATGTCACTGAGGACGATGGTCGCACGTACAGCTTCGCTGACCTGACTCATCAATTCACGACGTGGCTGAAGCACGGCCTCGACTTTTCGGTTCCCATCGAAGGAACGAATCGCGTGATCGGCTTCAAGCGGCGCGAACAGCCGAAGGTCGTTAGCGAGCAAGCCGACGCGGCATAAATCTGCGCGGCAAACCAACCTGGGCCACTTTCTTGCATCAAGCAAGGGAGTGGCTCTTTTTTATTTAAATTATGGATTAGATATGCAATTACACTCTGGAGTACCACGTGCTAACCTTTGAATACGTATGAAATACTTTGACGCACACTGCCACGTGCAGTTTCCAGAATTTGAAGAAGATCGCGTTGCGTTACTTTCGGCCATGGAAGAAGCGGAAGTTGGCGGGATTGTGGTTGGTGTAGACCATGACTCTTCACAGCGCGCGCTCGAACTCGTAAAAGATTCTTCCACGCTCTTTGCTGCCGCTGGTCTGCACCCGAACTACACACAGAAGCAGGAATTTGAGATGGAAGCTTTCCGTGAGCTTCTGAAAGATCCAAAGATGGTAGCAGTGGGGGAATGCGGTCTCGACTACTTCAGACCTGAAGACGTCGCAGGTGCGGTTGGTATGCAAAAAGAAGTATTTTTAAAACATGTTGAGCTTGCTGCTGAATTCCAAAAACCGTTGATGATTCACTCGCGCCCAAGTAAGGGAACGCAAGATGCGTATCGCGATCTCATCGACATACTTACAAGTGCAAAAAAGGAATATGGAGATGCACTCACTGGAAACGTTCATTTCTTTGTGGGTGG
>JBDSUM010000014.1:0-7901 GCA_039927695.1 Minisyncoccota bacterium | reverse complement strand
AAATTGCAAATCGTAATATTTTCTAGGCGATTTGAATGGAGTGTTTTCCTTCCAATATTCAGGAGTCTCTACAGTCACAGGCACTATCTCTTCTGAAGCCTGGGGCGGCTTATTTATATTCATGCGTAAAGTGTATCAGCTTGTATCGCATTAACTCGCGATCTTCCAGCCAATCCAAATACCAAGCATTCCACCGATGGCGCTCAGGATGATTGAGGAAAATGAGAATACTCCTGCTCCCCAAAGTTCAGGTATGAATCCTCCAATAGTTGAGCCCACGAGTAATCCAATCCAGACTATCTGCTTCATGACGCCCAGTCTTTGCGTACTGCAACGCTTTGCGCGCCGTATACCGACACAAAGAGGAGTCCTGCAATAAGTCCAAGGTGGCTTATGAATTCTCCCATTACCATTTGATCAGAGAAGTTCGTATAGAAGATGAGCGCGAGAGCGAGCGTAAACGCTGCGAGTACAAACGCTGCTGCACGAGTATGCCAGCCGATGATAATGCAAACTCCACCAACTACTTCAAGCAAGAATGCGAGTGCCACAAAGATTGATGCATACGGAACACCCATAGCTGCCGTCATACCGGACTCCATGACAAAGCCCTGCGTTCCTGGAGCTTTAAAAGCAGCTCCCATGAGGAACATGCAACCAAATATCACTCGTGCGACTACTGGAGCGAATCGATTGTATACAAGTCTGAAGTGAGAAGTGTTCATAGAAGTGTTTAGAGAGTAAGGGGTGAGATGTGTAACCCCTAAATCGTATCATGAAGAAATCCTGTCATTCTTGGTCCAGGGGACATTCCGATCGCGCTAAGGGTTTAAGAGTATGATTTGCTGCGTTACATACATCGCAAACAGTAACCAAGCCAAGTACGGTACGAGCAAGACCGCTGCAGTAATGACTTTTCTCACTCTGACCATTAAAACTATTGTTACAACACTTACGAATCCTGCCACCCATACCGAGGCGGAAAGATTATGCAGTCCAAAGAAAACAAAATTCCATAGCAGCACAAGAAAAGCATTTCCTGCATACAAGGCTATTGAATAATGAAACGCCTTGTTATGAATGGATTTATTCCAGAACAAACTCATTGAGCTGGCAACGCATAAAAACAGAATGAGCCACGCTGTAGCGATGATGTCATCGACAGGCATCCATGATGGTTGTTGCATAGCATGCAACCAATGCAGCTGAGTCGTGGTCAATCCTCCAACGGCGATAAACAAAACTGTGGCGACGTAGACTATAAAGGAGTTTGCGAGACGATTGTCAGACTTCATATATGCGCATGGTACTACAGATATCCATACTTTAGTTTCTGGTATGCTAACGAGATGGAACAAACCCAACAGAGAGAGGCTGCCTTATCTTTTCTTACTTCTAATTCGATAGGTGCGCTTGCTACCGTTAGCACAGAGGGAACTCCTCGCGTGCGTCTTGTGTATTACGCTACTGACCCTGATTTTTCCATCTATTTTCTTTCCCTTGAAAATACTCGCAAAACAATCGACATCCGATCGAACACCAAAGCAGCATTTGTTGTTTCCAGTAATGATTCACACCACACTCTTCAGATTGAAGGACTCTTTGAAGAAATGACTGATACAGCGACCTTTGGTCCTGTGATTGATTCTCTAACTAAGCATCTTTTCCCCGAGAACGACATTTCAGCGCCCATCACACACCTAGATAAGTCTAAGCCTGTTTTCTTTAAACTTAGTCCAACCTGGATACGTTGGGGAGATTTTTCTAAGGGCACGACAAGCGAAGAAGTTTTCTTTGAACTGTAGGGACCTTGTTACGAGGGAAATACATTCGGTACCTACGGCAATGAGAGCGCGAAGCGCTCTAGCGCAAGACCGAGTTCAAGGTCACGACCTCGTGAGTCAGAGAGTAACTCAATCAGCGCGCGCGAAAGCGCGCGCGCTTGTTTAGGCGGCCACGCGCGACTTCCCTTTTGCATCATGTCGCGCGCTTTCCAATGAAGGAGTCCGTGGATCATTTCAGGAGCGTCACCAAGTCGATATGCTTTTACTATTTCTTTCCAAAGCGTAGCGCGATCTCGTGCACCGAGTGCATTTACAAGCGAACTATTGAATCCACGTACTGGTTTCGCGACAGCATCAATCTTGAAAACTTTCTCGGCTTTCTCTTCAACTTTCTTCACTCGTGCAGCTAATAGCTTTGGCGCGAGTATCGCAACAATATTTTCTGACGCTGCTAGTTCAGGTAAAAGTTCGAGCACCATGTCGGCAGTATCAGCGGTGGCAAAAGGATCGTCGAGTACGACCAGTGTTTTTGAAAAAAATAATCCTTGTGCGCTTATTGCTTCACGTAAAGATTCTGGAGAAATGGAGTCACTGTCTAGACGTGCATAGTATGCGTCTGGTGCTTTGGTTCGTGCAGCGGCTACCCATTGAAATGCCTTTGCGCGCACCTTATTAACATCTGATCCATGAAAAAGATAAATCACCTATGCATTCTACAGGATGCATAGAAAGGCGCCTCGTGTGGACGGGGCGCCTGGGTTTGGTGGGAACGGTTAGAGGCAGTATGCGAGAGCAATGCCTCCGTATATTAGAACGACGATGAAAAAGAACATCGCGAAACCTGATCCGTGCGGCATACGTTTCTCGTCGGATGTAGGGCACAGCTCCGGCGGAGGAGCGGGTCGTTGAGCGCCAATGACTGTAGTCATTTCTCTATCCTCTCCTTGTTGAAGCACACACGAACAATACTCCTACCGCTCCACTATGCAAGAGGTTCCATGCTGCCCCAGTTGATACCGGATTTTGCCTGTGCGAGTATCGGAACTCCCTTAGTTTCGCTTTCTGGAAGAACTGATTCCATGATGGATTTTATTTTCTCTGCGAGCTCAAGAAGACGTGTTGTACGTATTTCAAAAATCAATTCATCGTGCACTTGAAGTATGGGCTGCGCATCATCGGAGGCATTTTCTGATTTCAGAACGCGATCAATTTCTACCATAGCGAGTTTAATGACATCGGCCTGCGTCCCTTGAATCGGTGCATTAATAGCCATGCGTTCTGCTTGAGCGCGCACGTAAGGGAGTGCTGACTTCATGCCCGAGAATTCACGACGTCTGCCGAAGAGTGTTTCGGTAAAGCCTTGTCGACGCGCAGCCCCTTTCGTGAGTTCAAGATATTCAGCAAGAGTGCTGAAGGTGCGGAAATAGTCTTCATAGAATTGATGCGCTTCGCTCGTACTTGTGCCAAGCTGTGCCTTGAGTGCGTTTACACCCATGCCATATAAAATACCGAAGTTAATTATCTTCGCTCTTCGACGCATTTCTCTATCAACTTTTTCTGCGGGCACGCCGAAGACAGCTGCCGCTACTTCTTGGTGTACGTCACGGCCAGATTTAAAGATATCAATGAGTTTCTCGTCGCCAGAAAGTATCGCGGCAATACGAAGCTCTATCTGAGAATAGTCGAGCGCAACGAGCGTGAATCCTTCAGGTGCGATAAAGGCGGTACGGATTGCACGACCACGATCACTGCGGATAGGAATGTTCTGGAGATTAGGATTCGCACTCGCCATGCGGCCCGTTGTTGTACCAGTCTGAATAAACTGCGTATGGAGTTTGTCGTCTTCAGTGAGGAGCTGAGGAATGCTCTCAACGTACGTGCCAAGTAGTTTCTGTAATTGACGGTACTCGAGTATGTCGCTGATTATCGGGTGCACTTCACGAAGCTTCTCAAGTTCTGATTCTTTGGTAGAACGCTGTCCGGTGGCTGTTTTCTTTTGGGCACCTTTGGCGCCCGGTGCTTTGAGTCCTAGCTCGTCAAACAACACATCACCCAACTGCTTTGGCGAACTTACATTAAACTCGTGTCCAGCAACTGCGAATATCTTCTTTTCAATTCCTTCGAGCTCTTCGCGATACGTAGCTCGCAAGCCTTCTAGAACAGCGCGGTCAACACATACACCATGCGCTTCCATGCCGCGAAGGACAGGAATTAAAGGCTTTTCAATGTTTGCATACACCTCATCGAGTTGTCCGGTCGTCGCAATTTTATCCTCTAGAACCTTATACGCAGCGGCAAACGTCTGCGCCTTTGTATACGCAAGAATATCTTCGAGTGATGGATTGGTGATATCTGAAGCAAGTAGCCAAAGCATTACCTCTGCTTCTTCGAGTTTATCTTTAGGAACATTCTCAGCAACTTCATCAGTTTTGTCCTCGTCGTCTACTTCCCCTTCCTTTGTAGGAATGCGACCTTCAAAAACCGCACGGGCTCGGGCACGAAGAGTACGGAAACCAAGATCATCAAAGAGTGCGAGCACTGTTGGTAGCGTTCCTCCGTCGTGCCATACAGCCTCAGGAAGTTTGAATGCTATGGGAGCATCTTCGCGAATAGTCGCGAGCATTTTCGAGAAGATCGCATCTTCTTCGTGTTCTTTTAGGAGGCCAACGATGCGCGGCTTGATTCCCTTCTCCAAAAAAGGTTTCTCATCTTTCTTGAGTGTCTTATATATTTTCTCAATACTACCGAATTCCTGTATGAGCGTTGTCGCTGTTTTTTCTCCAATTCCAGGAATACCTATTATGTTGTCAGATGGATCGCCGCGAAGACCTTTGTAGTCTGGAACAAGGGCTGGCCCGAAACCATATCGCTCAAGTACTGCCGCGGCGTCGTACATGATTATGTCATTGAGTCCTTTCTTCAAGGTATAGACTTTCACGCGTGACTTCTCTACGAGCTGCAGAGTATCCATATCGCCCGATGCGATGATTATCTCTATATCAGGGTCGTCCTTAAGTAAGTGGCAGATAGTCCCGAGGATGTCGTCAGCCTCGAATCCTTCGCGTTCATATATAGGTATAGAAAATGCTTTGAATACGTTTCGTGATGTATTCAGCTGTGTTGAAAGTGCATCGTCAGTCTTCATACGTGTTGCTTTGTACCCTGCGTACGCCTCGTGGCGCATAGTTGGCTTTGGAAGGTCGTAACAAGAAGCGATGTAGTCAGGCTTCAAATCTTGAATGATACGAAGCAGCATTGATGACAATCCATACAGCGCGCCCGTAGGCTCACCTGCAGGACTCTGGAAGTCAGGGAGTGCATGGTACGCACGATGAATAATCGCGTGTGCATCAAGCAGAATGAGTCGCTTCTTCTTTTCAGCTTTCTTGGCTGGCTTTTTCGCAGGAGTTTTAGGCATATGAAATAGTGCGCGTTGTATCAGGCTCAACGGTAATAGTTATTGAAACGTCTGGCGATGGTAACTGACCGTCGACCATTTCCGGCCATTCGAGAATAATAAGATTACTTGGGTCAGGTAGAAGTAAATCTACGCCAAGTGGCAGGAGTGATTCAGATCCCTCAAGACGATACGCATCGATGTGTACCAGCCGCGCAAAGCCGCGGCTGGTTATTTCAGGTAGGTCATATACTTTTTCAAGTACAAACGTTGGACTAGTTATGGAGTCCGTAACGCCCAGAGCTTTCGCGAGCCCCTGTGTGAAGGAAGTCTTCCCTGCTCCGAGCTCACCCGATAGAGTTACGAGTGTTGCTCCGTCTTCCTTCGGCACTAATGAACCAACAAAATCAGCCGCCTCTGCCTGAAGCGCTTCGAGGGTCTTTGTATTATTAGCCGTGCCTGTCATTCCCCTATTGTATCAAAAGAGAAGAGACCCGACCGCGTATTGCGATCGAGCCCCTGTATTTGGTGAAAGAACGTCACCTTTGTGACACAAACTGGTCGCATTTGACCGCCGTGATTGATCCCTTCTCGCCGAAGGATGTTACGCCGGGGACGACATACCATTTCTTGCGATCGTCGAGACCGAGCACCTGGCCCGACGGCGTGTAGCACATATCGCCGGCGTGATGCTTGTTGCTCGGCCGAAGCAGCGAGAAGATCAGCACATCAGCGATGGTTGGCCGATCGTTGTAATAACCGCCACCGTTGTAACCGCGCCGTTGGTCGTACTCGAACGCGTCCGGCGCCGACGGAGAGCCGACGCAGCCGCGGCCGTACGAACAACGCTGCTGCGCGCTCGCAGGAGTGGCAAAGGCGATGCCAGCGATCATGACAGCAATCGAAGCTGCCAAAGTATTCCTATTCATAGTTCAATCTCCGTTTTCGAGTGATTGTGGACGAATTCTTTGGCCACACTATGGTCCGTATATAACAATACTCTTAAATCTCTATTTGTCAAGTGCACCAGTGCCCACGTATACTGGTGGCTATATGCCAAGCTATTTTGATACGGACGCTGAAGACGCAAAGCTCGCCAGTGTACGAGCTGAAGAGGAGGAAGATCTCACACGAATCATGTCTGACAAGTACGGAATTACGTACACCGACCTTTCCGTTGTTCCTATTAATATGGATGCGCTCCGTGTTATTCCTGAAGCTGAAGCTAAAGAAGCACAGGCTGTAGCGTTTGATAAGAACGGGAACCATATTTCTCTCGCGCTTAAAGATCCAAAGACGGACAGCTATACGCAAATTCGCACTCGCCTTGCAGACGCTGGTTACATTATCGAAGAATTCCTCGTGTCACGTGCGAGCCTCGAGCGTGCATTCGTTCGATATGCTGATCTTTCACAGGCTCACGGTACAGACGCCGGTGTCTTCGCGATAACGGCAGAGGATATTACAACGCTTAGTCCGAAGGTCGCTAACCTTCCCCTACTTCGCGCGTATCTCTTAGATGCAGTCTCAACCAAGCACCCTACGCAGATTTCCACCCTCATTGAGGATATTCTTGTTGCAGCGCTCCAAATGAAAGCCTCAGACATTCACTTTGAGCCTGGAGAGGATGGTGTGCGTCTTCGTCTTCGATTGGACGGCATTCTCACAGACGCATTCCTATTCAATGAACATTCATACCGTTTGATTGATTCGCGCATAAAGCTGCTTTCTGGACTTAAGCTAAACATCACCGATCGTGCACAAGATGGCCGCTTTAGTATTGCAACGGGGCCGACTGAGATTGAAATTCGTACGTCAGTGATTCCTGGAAACTATGGCGAGTCTGTGGTGCTTCGAATTCTTGATCCTGGGGCTACTCAACACTCACTTACAGAAATGGGTATCCCAGCAAAGCTCCTGGCACGTCTTGAGACAGAGATTCGCCGCCCTACCGGCATGCTCCTCACTACCGGTCCTACAGGTTCTGGAAAGACAACAACACTCTATTCCTTCATGCGTGAAATTCACACGCCTGAAATAAAGATCGTTACGATTGAAGATCCTGTTGAGTACCACCTACCAGGCATCGTTCAGACACAGGTTAATGGCGAGGACTATACGTTTGCTTCAGGCCTTCGCTCCGTACTTCGTCAGGATCCAGACGTAATCATGGTGGGTGAGATTCGCGACTCAGAAGTTGCAGAAGTCGCTATTCAGGCAGCGCTCACAGGCCACTTTGTGTTTACGACCCTTCACACCAACAACGCTTCTGGTGCCTTCCCTCGTTTGGTAGACCTTGGTGCGGACCCTAAATCATTTGCGTCTGCCGTCACCGTTGCGATGGCTCAACGTTTGGTACGAACACTCGACCCGGCGACAAAAGTAAAGCGCGCAGCGACTGCTGAAGAAAAAAGAATCATGACACGCATATTCGAAGGCCTCACCGACCAAGCGCTTATGCCGCCGAGCTTTGACGAAGTATGGAGCGCAGTTGAAGGGGAGGACGGTAACAGCGGATACAAAGGCCGCACGGGACTTGTCGAAGCTATCTTCATGGACGAGGAACTTGGAGACTTCTTGCGCGATAACCCATCTGCGGGTGACATCGCAAACCATGTGAAGCGCCAAGGATATCTAACCATCGCCCAAGACGGCGTCTCAAAAGCGCTTTCTGGTATTACATCACTCGAAGAAGTGTTTAAGGTTATCGATCTTCCGCG
>JBDSUM010000013.1:0-19537 GCA_039927695.1 Minisyncoccota bacterium | reverse complement strand
GCAACACTCGCTACAGGATTCTTGATTGCCATTGATCCAGAACGCATTGGCGACGCGCAAACGGTATACGATTCGATTCATGCTGAAGTACCAGGCTTAGACCACGATGCATTCTTTGCTGCTGCAGCAAAAACTAACGATCCGTATGAAGTTATCGCGCACCACGTGTCAGACGACGCTGGTCGCGCCGTAGATGCAAAGGAAATGGCAGGCGTAATTGTTGAACGTGAACGTTGGCGTGAATATCCTGCAGGGGTGGGAGCAGCTCAATCAGTGGGTATTATTGCCTTTGATAATGACAACCTGCTTGCCGGACGCCTTGGTCTCGAACGCTACTACGAAGACATTCTTGCGCACGGTGGCCAGGGTGTCTTTGGCAATTTCTTTGCGGAACTCTTTGCGAACCTTGATAACGTCATACTCGACGCTCGCAGTGCGCGAGAGGGTGATGTAGTGACGTCCATTGAGCCAGTGGTACAAAAGAAGCTCGACCAAACTCTTGCCGCGATTCAGGCGCAGTATGGCAGTAAGGAAACGGGTGCCATTATCATGAATCCTCGTACAGGAGAAATATATGCACTCGATGTAGTACCAAGTTTTGACCCGAATAACTTTAAGTCTGCAGATGCAAACTATTTCGGTAACCCTCTCGTAGAAAAGCGTTATGAGTTTGGTTCCATTTTTAAAATGCTCACTATGACCAGCGGTCTCGATGCTGGTGTCATAACACCTGATAGTACGTATAACGACACCGGCTGTATCGAAGTGAACAAGAAACGCATTTGCAACTATGACTTGAAGGCGCGTGGCGTTATTCCTATGCAGGAGATTCTTTCACAGTCGTTGAACGTCGGTGCCTCCTTTATTGCAACGCGTCTCGGCCATCAACGATTCCATGACTACTTCACGCACCTAGGTCTTGGCACTGAGACGGGAATTGATCTTCCTAGTGAGATTCATGGTGACATTCATAATCTCGACAGCCCACGTGACGTAGAATACGACACGGCATCGTTTGGACAGGGAATTGCGACGACGCCAGTTGAAACTATTCGCGCGCTGTCTGCGCTCGCAAACGACGGGAAGATTGTAACGCCGCACCTCGCAACGGGCATTCGTTTATCGTCGGGCATCGTCAAGCCGCTTTCTTGGGGCGAGCCTGTACAGGTATTTAAGGCAGAAGCAGCGCACGAGACTGATCAAATGCTTGTGAAGGTTGTAGATACAAAACTTGGCGGCGGAAAGGTGAAGATTCCAACGATGAGTGTGGGTGCAAAAACAGGTACGGCACAGATTGCTGGAACAGACGGTAAATACTACGCAAACTCATACTTCCACTCGTTCTTCGGCTTCTTCCCAGCGTCTGACCCTAAGTTCGCTATTTTGCTGTATACTCGTGAGCCCCAGGGAGTGCAGTACGCGTCTGAGACTTTGACCAACCCGTTCATCAGTCTTACGCACTTCTTGATTAACTATTACGATCTGCCGCCAGATCGTGGAGTCGAAGCGGACACTTCCCAGTAAATATGAAACAATCCCTCAGAAACATCTTTGCCTATTTCCTTGCCGCGCTTGCGCGTGGCGTGTTGAAGAAATACAAGCCAACAGTGGTGATGGTAACGGGTAGTGTGGGGAAGACGTCTACGAAAGATGCCATCGCTGCCGTACTCGATTCTCGTTTCTATATGCGTGCGAGTGAGAAAAGCTATAACAGCGAATTTGGCGTACCACTCACGATTCTAGGAGCAAAGAATCCTTGGGCAAGTCCGTATGCATGGGTGAAGGTATTCGGTGAAGCGCTTGCGCTTCACCTTTTTCCTAACCACTACCCAAAGATTTTAGTACTTGAAGTAGGTGCAGATAGGCCCGGAGACTTAGCTCGCATCTTGCGCATTGCTACGCCAAACATTGTAGTGGTAACACAGCTTCCTGCAGTACCGGTGCACGTAGAAGCATATGCAACACCCGCAGCAGTGCGTGACGAAGAGTTCGCACCCGCATATGCACTTTCTCCTGATGGCTGTCTTGTGTATTCAGCTGACGACGATTACGTGCAAGCTCTTGCCAAGCCACTAGCTGTGAAAGTGTCATCGTATGGAGTAGATGAAAGCGCAGATGTGAAATTAAGTGGAGCTGCATTGTACAAGGAAAAGGGAATACCTGTAGGTATGGAGAGTATGGTGGCTGCGGGTGGAAAGGAATACGTGCTACGTGTGAAGGGCGCCCTTGGGCGCCCTCAGCTGCTTGCACCCGCTGCAGCTATCGCCGTTGCCCTAGAGCTTGGCATGACTACCAAGGAAGCGCTTAAAGGCCTCGAGTCCTACACCCCACCGGCCGGGCGTGGCCGTCTCATAGCGGGGAAGAATGGAGCAACTATTATCGACGACTCATATAATGCTTCACCAGCCGCAGTAGAAGAAGGATTAGCTTCGCTACAGATTATCGCCAGTGCACAACCGAAGACACGCCGCATAGCAGTACTCGGAGACATGCTTGAGCTAGGTCGGTACTCAGCACGAGAGCATGAACTTATCGGGATCTCAGCGCAGAAATTGTGTGACGTTCTTATAACCGTCGGCACTCGCTCTCACGCCACAGCAGAAGCTGCCATGACTGCAGGTATGAAAGAAGAGTGTATTCACCAATTTGATACCGCCCGAGATGCCGCAGATTTCCTTAAAGATTTTATACAAAAGAACGACGCTATTTTAATAAAAGGTTCTCAGTCTGTGCGCATGGAACGTGTTGTTGAAGTGATTCTCGCAAACCATGAAGACAGACAATACTTGGTGCGACAGGACGCGGAGTGGAAGAGACGCTAAGCTATCAAAATGAATAAGATATCTTTATTTTTCCTAGGATCTTTAATGTTCTTGGGAAGTCTTTTGGGTTTCCACAAAAAACCTATCGCGCAGGTACCTCAAGTAGATAACCTATCTATTAGAACAGAACCCACTAAGACTAAAATACATAATGTAGCTTCAGGAGCTGATATTGCAACAAGCTCTACACACACAGATAGTCTCCCGATTATAGAACCTCCACAGGGTTGGTCAGTATATACAGATAAGGGTTTAGATTATGGTTTCGCATATGATAAAGGTTGGAGCGTTGAATCAGCGACTAACGCATTTACAAGAATAACGTACGGAGATTTTAAGATTGAAATAGTGCGCTTGCCAAATACTGAGAAAAGCCTCGTTGCTTTTGTGGATTCACAACACACTCTAATGAACGACGAATATCATGTTACTTTTGTGGGTCAAACAGAGATATCAGTAGATGGATATAACGCAGAAACAATGATTGAGCGAATTGATGGCCTGCATATATTTATTCGTTCAACATACATAGAAAAAGGCGACTACGTATATATCATTGCTGCTCCTATAGAGAAACAGGGTGTAACGGACGTTAAAGTATTAACTTTCGTTCAGAATTTTAAATTCTCTCTTTCCTCGCTCAATTAATATTGTTTACTGTGGACAACGCACCTGACGGTTATTCAATACCGTACCATGCAAGTATATGGCACTTGTTTCAGCCGCTCAGGGCAAGAAATTCATAGTTCTAGTCACTACTACTATTGTAAAGAAAAAACCGCCCATTTAAGCGGTTTTTTCAACCATGAGCCCACTGGGATTTGAATGGAACTCCCTTGAAACAATGGTATTTCAATGGAACCAGGTATTCAGTATGTTTAATTTAATGCCCAGAGAAGAAAGTATAGTCATTCAGTAAGCCATTTCGCTGTATGTATTTATCTACACAAAGATAATAGAACTCAGGAGCTTGAAAGAAGTATATAAAAAGAAGTAACCCCGCCGACAACTAATGGCGGCGGGGTCCCCGTCTGCGGCTATTCGGGTGAGCCTTTTGAGGATAGCTTGGGATTAATCCCTTATCTGACCCCTTTCGCTGAACGGAGTGGAGTGCATAGTCCAGCAGACCACGTCCAGCGTGACATGGACGGCAAACAGCTCTTCAGAGCCTGGCATCTGCAAATTTGCCAAGAACTCGCCGAGCACTGCGGCGTACTTTTGTAGCGCGTAGATGTTGCTTGCTCTGTGCTGCTGCCCCAAATTCAGAACAATGGCTTGTTCGTTCGTGCCACGGCGGGTATTTGGAGCCAAAGGAATGACTCCCTTGTAACTCGGAATGTAGGTCGTAAGGGACTTACCACCCCGAGTCTGCCAAGGTTTCTGCGAGAGGGCTTCTTCAACCATCTTCATCAGCTTCGCTCCAGCGATTTCTTCGCTAGACGTCAGCGTGTGGAATGAAAAAGTGAGCTTAGCCGCAAGACTCAGCTTCGGAGAATTTTGATTGGCCTGCACAGCAGAACCTCCTTCGAAAAGGGCATAATTACCCGTTATTTATTGTATATTAAAAGCTATATTTGTCAAATCATGACCTCACGGGGAATCGAACCCCGATTTGATCCGTGAGAGGGATCTGTCCTAACCGTTAGACGATGAGGCCGTCTGAACTTTTATACCAGAAATTGAGTGTTTGCGCCACTTGAAGTTGGATTAAATATAATTAAAACTTATCCCACCGCACCCATTGCATAAAGCTTAAATACCGATAGAATCATCTTCGACACTGTATGGGCGGTGTTGAAGTTCTGGGAGAGGTAATACCATGGGGGAAAATAGAAAACGTGCTCGTATCGGCATCAGCGGATTAGGGATTGTGATCCTTGTTCTCAGCTTCGGCGCATATGCCCAAGCCAATTCTGCGCCGATCGCACAACATGATCAAATGCCATATCTGGCCACGCCAGATATGGCAAAACAATAACTCAGCCACAAATGGCTGACCAGGGACTTGCGAAAGCAGGTCCCTTTCTTTTTATATGGAATAATAGGAGAATTTGTTTATGAAAACCGTTCCCAAAGCACCAAACTACTGGCTCATGAAATCAGAGCCAGAGAGTTATGGTATTGACCATTTGAAATACGACAAGAAAACAGCATGGACGGGAGTGCGCAACTTCCAAGCACGTAACTACATGCAAAAGGATATGCGAGTAGGGGACATAATCCTTTTCTACCATTCAAGCTGCAAAGAACCGGGTGTGTACGGACTTGCAAAAGTAGTAACAGAATCGTATCCCGACCCAACTCAGTTTGATTCACAAGGTCACTACTTCGAGCCACGTGCGACAAAAGCAAAGCCCATATGGTATTTAGTAGATATTGCGTATGTTGAGACATTCAAAAGACCTGTTCTTCTACCAGAGCTTCGTAGTAACCCACAGTTCGCACGGATGATGCTTTTGCAGCCGGGAAGTAGATTATCGATTACGCCCGTTGATAGTGCGCACGCCGAAGAGATTATTCGCTTAGCAATTAGTATTTCTTACTCCAGAACCAAAGAGGACCGAATTTCTTAATAGTACCTATCTTCGTGCGCTTTATAGAAAGTGCAAAGCCTGTTGTGCCGAGTCCAGCGCCAATACGCCCTGCAAGCGTGCGCATATAGCTTCCAGAGGCGCAGGCAACACGAAGAGTGAGCACGGTGAACTCACGCTCAGGCATTGCTGTGAATAGAGCACGCCATCCAGCTCGTATAATGTCTTGTCTGAAGTCTGCTCCGAGTTCTTTAGAAAGCTCGTCACTACGCGGAACGTCTACAAGTCCCGTATCAATTCGTTCCTGTAATTGCGCCCGTGTGAATCGTTCGAGCTTGACTAATTGAATACGATACATGGTTTCTGTGTGAGTTGGCATATCGATGGTGTCGAGCGTGCCTTCAAGTGCGTACATGAAAAGTGGTTTACCATGCACGGTTTTAGAAGAGAATGCAGGATAGGGGACAGTCTGCGGACCTAAGAGAGCACGTATCACTGGTTGAACTCCGCTCACCGCAGGTACAGATTCCACACTATAATATTCCGGGATACCTAAAGCGTCGCCAGTGTCGGTGCCAAGATCAAGCACAACTTCAACTTCGTACTCTTTATCCAAACCAATATATTTCTGTTGTTGTTTACATTCATTACCAAGCAGCACAAGCAGCTTTCCCTCGGCCATAGGGTCGAGCCTGCCGGCGTATGACGCCGGCACTTCTGCATATTTGGGATGATGATGCTTCCACGCCTGAATAGTCTCAAGCGGCGTGTTGCCTCGTGCTTTCTTGAGCACCACGTATTTAGGGATAGCCATATAAAGGTGTCGTATAAAAATAGTACCAGATAAAAAAGACGGGTCGCCTTTGGCGACCCGCTAAACATCATAAGAAGCACGTTTTGATTTAAATATTGAACTTGGACGCGAGTTGTTTCGGATATCCTGCCAGACATCATCTTCAATTGCCTGACGCACTGCAGGCGGAAGTTCATCATGTCTTGGTCCAGATTTCTTAGGTTTGGAACTGTGCCCACGATTTGCTTGAATGTACGCGACAGCCGACTTGTATGCTTCGCGCTCAATATCGCTGTTTCCAATTAACGCTAACTTTTCCTTAAAGACAGCTCGAAGTATCTCAACATAAGGAATTCCTGGAGTATCTCTCCAGCGTTGATTTATTTCATCGACGAGAATTCGAATTGTTTCTCTGCTGATGCTTACAGCGCGAAACTTTGGTTGCGCTAGAACATGCCTCACACTCATTGTTAGCTCAGCTTCGGAAACGATATGAGATGTTGGCCCATCGGGCCGCTCATGTATGTACATAGAACCTCCCATCGCTCAAGGAATTGAGCCTATGGAAATGCTACTCCTGCATCACAGGCAGGTCAAACGGGATTGCTGACTGGTTACGACAAAAGCGAATCAACGACTTCTTTCACGAGTGCACCGTCAGCCTTGCCCTTAAGGTCTTGCATGACACTGCCCGTAAACTTGCCAGCTTCTGCTTTGCTGGTGATACCGGTCTCAGTCATTTTAGCTTTAACAACTTCTTCAATCTGCTCTCGACTCATTTGCTCGGGGAGGAGTTCTTCGATAATAACGAGTTCAAGCTTCTCAGGTTCTGAAAGTTCTGTTCTACCAGCTGCATCAAATTGCTGGATGGAATCTTTCCGCTGATTAGCAGCACGCTTAAGCACAACGAGTGCTTCATCGTCAGTTAGGAACTCATTAGGCATGCGCTTCTTTGCTACGACTTCGTTCGTCATAGCAGTTACAAGCGAGCGATAGGTCTGAAGGCGCACAGCATCCTTTGCACGCATAGCGTCTGGAATACCTGCTTTTATGGATTCGTGGATCATATGACTAAAAGTTTATCACAATTAGGCAGGCTGCAGCTTCATCTCTATTTGATAGTACTCATGGAGGTACATAAGGTCTTTGCGTACGCTACTGATAAGCTCTTTCTCAAGTGTCGGCAGGGTATCGGGCGCCGTAGAATAACTAGCTATTGTTTCTTCAACAAAACCAAGGATTGTCGCAAGCATAGGAAAATAGTCCCCGGTCTTGAGGTGAAAATGAAGACGAGCAAGACGTTCAGAGTCAGTCATTGCGTATGATTCTTCATAATCGCTATTGATAAAAGAAATGTCATGGATCATATAAAGAGCTGGTTAACCTGCACACTGATAACTAATGGCACGAATCATCAAATGAGAAACGTAATGCGGCGCAGTAATGCGCCGCAAGGGGAACTTACTCAGTATAGCGTCGAGCTGCTCTATCGTCATGTGGAAAACGACCGTCGTGCTTTATACTAGAAACATATGACTCTTTTTTATGTTGCAATCATCGTGCTTGCCCTCGTGCTCGTTCAGGGAATTGGCCTGTGGATTCTCGCTAAGCGCCAAGAACGGCAGAAAGAAGTCCCAAAAGACGACAGCGGCCTCTTGATGCTCCAGAAGCAGATCCAGAATCTTGAGTCCGCGCTCGATAACCGCATGGCAGAGAGTCACCGCTCGGTAGGTGAGTCGCTTCGTTCTCAGAACGAGAACATGCAGAGTGCGAATAATCAGACAGCGAACTTGATTCGTGAAATCACTGCAGAGATTACGAGTGTGAAGGAGATTGGCCGTGAGACAGGCAAGTTCGCTGAACAACTCAAATCGCTCCAAGACATTCTTAAGAATCCAAAGCAACGAGGCATACTCGGTGAATATTATTTGGAAACAGTACTTAAGAACGTGTTACCACCCGGGATGTATAAGATGCAGCACGCATTTTCTAACGGGGAGATTGTCGATGCTGCTGTATATATAAACGACAAGATAGTGCCTATCGACTCTAAGTTCTCGCTCGATAACTACAACCGATTCATTCATGCTGATGGTGCTGAGCGTATTGCTCTTGAAAAGGCATTTGTGAACGATCTTAAACTTCGCATTACGGAAACAGCGAAGTACATTCGTCCTGAAGAGGGAACAATGGACTTTGCCTTTATGTTCATCCCGTCTGAAGGCATTTATTATGATCTGCTTACAAACCAGGTGGGTGCTAGTGAAGAAGAGAATTTGATCCAACGAGCTGCAGGAAAGTTCAAGGTCATCATCGTGTCGCCGACCTCATTCCTTGCATACCTCCAGACCGTCATGCAGGGCCTCAAGGCACTTCAGATAGAGAAGCAGGCTGAAGAGATTCAGAAGCGTGTCGGTGAGCTTGGAAAGCATCTCACAGCCTACGAGGACTATTACAAAAAGCTTGGTACATCGCTTGGTACTGCGGTGAGTCACTATAATAGTGGATATAAGGAGCTCGGGAAGGTAGAGAAAGACGTCTATCGCATCGCGAAGGAAAAGATGGAGCTCGATGTGGAGCTGCTCGAGAAGCCGGGCATGAATGTTGACGAAGAGTAATATTTGTAGTATATTCTCGAGCAAGTCGGCATAGTGCTGGCAGGGAGGATTTCGATGCATTCTCATCTTTTGGTCTTTTTTCTTCTCGCAATTGCTTCTTCTTTGGTCCTTGGATTCCTGATTGGTTACGGCTTCCGCGGCAGTCTGCCGCCGGTCACCAAACGGAGCACTCTGAAGGCGGGCACGTATACGTGCCTCGGCACGGTGCTGATCCCTGGAGCCCTGCAAGGCCATGCCGAGAATTCGTTCCTTACCGTCCTCTTGCGCAAGGGCGGCGATATTGGTGTTTATCGTTTCGATGACTGCAAGCTTGGCACCTTCACCCTGGCATCCGACGGCGTTATTGAATACGACGTACCCAAGCCCTAGAACAGGCCACCATTCCGATGGTGGCCTTGCTTTTTACCTGAAATCCCTTAGAATGGTCATATTATGGAACTTGCAGTTATAAAGACCGGCGGAAAGCAGTTTGTCGTTACCCCGGGCGACATCGTTACTATCGAGAAGCTCGGAACAGGCGCATCTACACAGGTCCTCAAGAAAGGGGATTCTGTGACTTTCTCTGAGGTACTTATGAAGGACAATGGAACACTCACTTTGGGTGCTCCCTTTATCTCAGGAGCGACTGTTACGGGAACTGTTGAAGTTGTCGGCCGCGCAAAGAAGATTGAAGTCGTTAAGTACAAGGCAAAGAGCCGCTACTTCAAGCGCCGTGGACACCGCCAGCCACACATCAAGGTGAAGATTGATACGATTGCGTAAGTCAAAATAACGCAAAGAAAACCGCCGAAAGGCGGTTTTGCTTTTACAATTGCTAGTGATATGGTTTCTATGGCGCAACAGCACTGGAGGTTGAGATGAGTGGTAGCAGAGTGAATTTTACTGCCCTTGTAGGGTCAGCTGACGGCACGGCCGCAAAATACATGGAGTTGCAGAAGCTCCCGCGGATTGGCGAATCTTTGGGGTATGGACCGGAGTTCAGGCCGACGCACGGAAAAGTCTTGATGGTCTATCATGAGCCGGATGGACGTATCACTATGGAGTTGGAACCAGTCGATTCCGACTTTATACAGAAATTGGTCAAACACGCCGGCTGGAGAAAATACAACGTTTAATACGCTCAGAAATCCCGCTGGTTTCTGAGCGGTTTTTATTAACCTAGGTTTCCTTACGGTTCGTAAACGCTGCAGAAAGAGTCTCCTTATCGGCATACTCAAGCTCGCTACCCGTGGCAAGTCCACGACCAAGCTCAAAGAGGCGTAGGTGGCCGCGCAATGGCTGCAGGAGGGCACGAATGTGGTCGCTGGTGTGCTCTCCTTCACTCGTTGCGGAGAGTGCGAGCACTATCTCCTTCAAGTTTTCATTACTTTTACGCTCCACAAGTGCTACGAGCTCGCGTTCACGAATAGCACCTTTTCCTGAAAGGGTAAGTACGCCGCCAAGTACGAAGTATTTACCGCGATAGCTACCGGAGCGTTCTACTGCGAGGAGATCCTGGTCCTTCTCCACGAGCATAAGAATAGTGTCATCGCGATTTGAGTCAGCACAGTAATTGCAAAGTTCGCCATTGCCACTCCAGAAGCGTCTACACTCAGCGCACTGGTGAACGTTGT
Source organism: Minisyncoccota bacterium (assembly GCA_039927695.1). GTDB lineage: Bacteria > Patescibacteriota > Minisyncoccia > Phycocordibacterales > Phycocordibacteraceae > C7867-001. The sequence continues at coordinate 9,160 of JBDSUM010000013.1, read as the reverse complement.
CACCGATCTGCTGAATAAGGTTAGCGAGACGATCACGATCGATAGGATGCGTTGCAAGCAAATGGTACACAAAGCGCTTTGCCTGGCGGGGACCAATGCCAGGGAAGCGTTCAAAGGCACGGCCTAGTTCGTCGACGTTATCCATACCTATGAAAATTCAGAGCCTAAGTCACCATACCCAGACTTATCAACCGGCATGAAGCTTGTACGCTTCTCATCGAAGTACAATTCAACCTTTCCCGTAGGACCGTTACGATGCTTCTCAACGAGGATCTCAGCGATGTTCTTACGCTCGCTGTTTTCATTTCCCTTGTCCTCACGATGAATGAAGATAACGACGTCTGCGTCCTGCTCGATGGAACCTGAGTCACGAAGGTCTGAGAGACGTGGCTTACCACCGCGCTGTTCAACGGCACGAGAGAGCTGTGAAAGGGCGAGCACTGGCACTTCGAGTTCGCGTGCAAGAGACTTAAGAGAGCGAGAGATTTCTGTAACCTGCTGCACCATGGAATCTGAAGATTTAGTATTCGTCGGAGCCATGAGCTGAAGATAGTCGACAACGATGAGTCCAATGCCGCGTTCGCGCTTCAGGCGACGCGCAACAGCGCGCATGGCGAGAATGTTGCTACCTGGCTTGTCATCAATATAAATAGGGGCTTTCGAGAGCGACTCGAGCGCGTCGCGAATACGACCAAAGTCCTGCTCTGCATGCACGTTACCAGTACGCATGCGCCATGAGTCCACATATGACTCAGCAGAAAGCATACGATCAACCAGCTGCTCCGAGCTCATTTCGAGCGAGAAGATACCAACGGGAATGTTGTGGCGCACGGCTGCATTACGTGCGATGTCGAGTGCAAGAGAGGTCTTACCAACCGATGGACGAGCGGCGAGGATAATAAGATCTGACTTATGGAGTCCTGAAAGAAGGTTATCAAGATCTGGATAACCGGTTGGCACACCACGAATAGAACCATCCTGCTTGCTCGAAGCTTCGATGCGGTCCCAGGCGTCATCGAGCTTTTCACCAATAGCAATGAATTTGTGACTGGCCGATGCATTTCCGATGGCATAAATAGCTTTCTCAGCGGTATCAAGAACTTCTGCCGTGTCACGACCTTCATCGTACGCAGACTCACCGATTTCATGAGAAGCATCAATCAAAGAGCGCATGATGTGCTTGCGCGACACGAGGTCTGCGTAGTGGCGGAAGTTTCCTGGAGCAGGCGCTGAGTTCACGAGCTCGGCGATATATGCACGACCGCCACAACGTTCAAGAAGACCGCGACCCTGAAGACGCTCTGCAAGAGAAAGTAGATCGATCGGTTCTGAACGATCAGAAAGCTCACGCATGCATTCAAAAATCATGCGGTGCTTTTCAGCATAAAAAGAATCAGATCGAACCGTGTCTGATATGTCGTGAATAGCTTCTGGCTTTAGGAGAATTGCACCCAAAAGTCCGCGCTCTGAATCGAGACTTTGAGGAGGAATACGGATAGCAGAGTCGCTCATTCCTCCTATTGTATCAAGCACGCAGAAAATGGATACCAAGCAAAGCGCTTGAGAGCGTTTTGGTTTACTTCTTCACTATTAGAACGCCAGTGGGGGAGTCTTCCACAGTATATCCCCGGTTTTCTATGTGGATACGTAGCTCGTCTGCGCGGGCAAAGTCACGTTCAGTTCTTGCGGTCTCTCTCTCATCTACCAGAGCTTGTACGTCAGCAGGTACGCTTTGTGACACGCGACTAAAGCTTGGGGGTTCTGAAAGCGAGAGCCCAAGTACCGCGTCTGCAGCGAGTAGTGCGCCGTAACGAACCTTTGGTGAAAGATCATCATCGCGTAGGGTCTCCCACAGAAGAGCCAACGCCTTCGGCGTTGCAAGGTCATCGCCAAGCAATCTGCGTATTTCATCGGCAACGTCAGATTCAGCAGTAGCGCCTTTTGTTTCAGACTTCAATTCGCGTGCAATGCGCCAGAGTCGATTCAATGCTTCGTTACTTGCAGCGAGCGCCTCCCATGAGAAAGAAATAGGGCTGCGGTAGCTGGCTTGTAAGAAGAAGTAACGAAGGGCGAGTGGATGGTATCCGTGTTCCGCTACTTCTGAAAGATAAATAACATTTCCAATAGATTTACCTATTCGTTCTTCATCGATCGTCAAAAAGGCCCCATGCATCCAGTATCGAACGAATTGGCGTCCTGACGCTCCTTCAGACTGAGCGATTTCATTATTATGATGCACTGGAATGTGGTCTATGCCGCCTGTGTGAATGTCGATCTCGACACCGAGTAACGCTTTGCTCATCGCAGAACATTCGATGTGCCAACCAGGGAAGCCACGACCCCAAGGACTCGACCATTCTTGTTGCCGTCGAGAGCCAAGGGGAGAGAATTTCCAGAGGGCGAAATCTGCTGGGTTTTTCTTTTCAACATTTTCTTTTATGCGGGCTCTACCGGCAAGTGCAATACGATCTTGCACGGTTGATGCGGAACCATTTTTAATGTAGTCCTGAGGAATATCTCCAAGTTTTCCATATCCAGGAAATGTACTTACATCAAAATATATCCCGTCGCGAATTCGATACGTGAATCCTTTCTTTTCGAGTACCTGTATCATCGCGATCTGCTCCTGAATATAGTGAGTCGCTCGTGGGAACAGAACAGAATCAGTATCTATATTTAGTGCACGAATGTCATCGACAAACAGCTTTGTATACCGATCAGCAATGTCGCTTGCAGAAGCTCCTGTTTCTCTAGAACTCTTTTCCATACGATCCTCACCTTGATTCGCGTCGCCTTCATTGTCGCCCGTAAGGTGACCTACATCGGTAATGTTTATGGCTTTGCGTACATGGTATCCATTTTGAATAAGCATACGGGTGAGCACATCAGAGAATACGTACATTCGTAAGTTTCCAATATGTGCTTGGCTGTACACCGTCGGACCGCACGTATATTGCGTAACAACACCCGGCTTTATAGGAACAAACAGCTCTTTCTTTCCTGAAAGAGTATTGGTGAGGAATACCGGTGCACTGCGGGGAGTGCTCGGCATGCGTTTAAACGGCCACATATAGGTATACCGTAGCACAATCCTTTCCGAAGATAAGCCCTTGGTGCTAATTGCTGTGTGCTATCATTGCGAATATAAACAACATGTATGGATGATTTTGACGACACAATTCTAGAAGAACAAACGGTAGGGAAGAAGGAAGGAAGCGACGTATTTGAATCGTCTGCGCCTTCACCGCGCTTTGGTCGCACGATGCGACTCAGTGTTCTGTTTGCACTCGTGCTCGTACTTGGCTTTGCAGGAGGCCTCACCGTTGGTGCTGCAGGTGGTTCAAAAGTCCTATCTAACGTCCCGCTACTAAGTGACGGCCTAAACTCCACCCCCGACCAGTCACTCGACTTCGCAGATTTTTGGAAGGTATACAACACGCTTCAAACTAAGTTTGTTCAGACTCATGCCTCTACAACGACCGCTACAAACAAAGACAAGGTATATGGAGCAATTCAGGGACTAGTAGCATCGTATGGTGATCCGTACACCGTATTCTTCCCGCCAGAACAGTCGAAGCAGTTCAATGACACCATCGCTGGAAACTTTAGCGGTGTAGGTATGGAAATCGGTATTAATAAGGACAAAGTACTAACGGTCATTGCGCCACTGAAAGGAACGCCTGCAGAAAAGGCGGGGATATTAGCTGGCGACACGGTACTCGCTATTGACGGTAAATCGACTGAAGGAATTTCAACCGACGAAGCCGTAAAGCTTATACGTGGAAAGAAGGGAACTGTCGTTACGTTTACCATTCTTCGCAATGGAGCAACGAGCAAGATTCCAATCACGCGTGACACGATCCAAGTTCCAACTATAGATAACTCGTATGATGCAAAAACAGGCATTTATACCATCGCACTCTATGAATTCAGTGGCACGTCCGCGAACCTATTTGAGAATGCGTTCAAGGATTTCAAGGCGTCAGGTAGCCGAAAGCTTATTATCGACCTTCGTGGAAACCCCGGTGGTTATCTATCTTCAGCCGTAAGTATGGCGAGTCATTTCTTACCAAAGGGAAGCGTCGTAGTTACTGAAGACTATAAGGGTAATCAGGAAAATACCGTGCACCGCAGCAGCGGTTCAGGTGGCCTACCAAATGGTACTAAGGTTGTCATCTTGATCGACCAAGGCTCAGCCTCTGCAAGTGAGATTCTTGCGGGTGCACTCCAGGATACAAAGACTGCGACACTTATCGGTACCCGCTCATTCGGAAAGGGGTCGGTTCAGGAATTGGTGAATGTTGGCGATGCTTCACTTAAGGTTACCGTCGCACGATGGCTCACACCGCTTGGACGGTCTATTTCTGACGGAGGACTCACCCCAGACATTCAGTCTTCAACTACTCCAGAACTCATCGCTGCAAAAAGAGATGTTCAGAAGGAACGAGCTATTCAGTTCCTCACCACGGGTCAATAAAAACTTATAAAATAGTGTAAAAAGAAACCGCCCCTCGTGCAAAACGAAGAGCGGTCTTCGTTTGCGCCGAGTGGCGGTTTTTGGTCAAGCGGTGCGCTTGGCCTTGTTGCGATATTGCGAGAGATCGATCTCGCCAGGAACCGGCTTGGTCGACGCCGGCAAGATCGCGACACGATAGCCGAATGCGATCACCAGCTTTAACAGGGTGCGCCCTTGCGGCCGTTTGGTATCGCCTGAGGCGAATTTCTGCACCGTGCTATAGCAGAGGCCCGTTTTGTCGGCCAGATCTTGCCAGGTACCGGTGGTACCTTGGCTTGACCAGACCATGCCACGCAGGTCCTCGACAAATTCGTCTTCCTTGCTCGCGACTGCCGAATTGGCCGTACGCAGTGAAACAACATTTGATCCCACGCTATTTCTCCCAATGTGCTATCTAGCAGATTTACATCTACATTTATATGTAGAAATGTCAATGTGTCGTTATAGAGATTGACATATATGTATATAATGTAGTATAATAAATCCAGTCTGTTTGTACCTTGGCAGATTGAGAGGCATAACAATTGGTCTAAAGCCTGTTATTCTCTGGCCACGAATGGCCAATGAAAGGTGAAGTATAGGTGTATAGGTTATGGCTTCGAAGAAAATCGATACCGCGACACTGGTGAAGTTCACGCGCGATAAAGCGCTGCCTCACTGGTTCATGAGCGAATACGCAGACCTTGAGAGACAGCTCCGAGATGGTGGCGTGCATAAGCCGCTCGTGACCGGTAACTGGCCCTACGCGCTGATGTTTCTGGCGGTATTCCCAGCGATCCTTGTTAAAGGAAGTCTGGCGATCCCGCTCAGTATTTCAGTGATAATTGCTGCATGGCTCTTTGCGAGCTATGTGGTGTATAAGCGTTCGCGATATGAGAAGTTTACTCGCGAGTCGCAGAATTGTTGCGAGTCGCTCGAGGCGATTGCGATGTGGGCTAAGATCGGGCCCAATCACTTCCATCTGGTACCCTGGGATCGGTTCACGGCGCATCTCGATGAGATGATGATTCAACTCTGTCTGAAGGTCCTCGACTTCCAGGAAGCAAACAAGGAGTTGAATCCGCGTGACTGGAAACCTGAAGAGCAGGAGATGGTCAACGAGATCAAACGTCGGTATGGCGTATTGGAGCCTTTTGGCTTCATGCCGCCCAACGGCTACGGCTTTTATTTTGCCGAAGCCAAAAGGGTGCTTCAGGCCAGCAACGCATAACGCCGCGAACGTTCTGCACCTCTCAATCGTATATGCGCCCGACTGGACTTGTTCCTGTCGGGCGTTTTTCATACCAGATTCCGACCGATTTGCGGAAGGGGGGCGTAAAAGGTACTATGGAGCTATATGAAAGTCGTACTACTTAAAGACGTGAAGAATATGGGCCGTGCAGGAAGCGTACATGACGTGTCAGACGGACACGGTCTTAACATGCTTATTCCTAAGAAGCTTGCTGTGCTTGCTACAGCGGGCGCTATGAAGAAGGCAGAATCAGTTTCAAAATTAGCAGACTCTCAGCGTGAAGTTGAGTCAAAGCTTATCTCTGAGCGTCTTAGCGCACTCGCGCAGGAACGCATCGTTATCCTTAAGAAGGCAAACGAACAAGGTCACCTCTATGACACGGTTAATGCAAAGGATATCGCTGAAGTTACACAGCTTCCTATGGATGCAATCAGCCTTGAGACTCCAATCAAGGAACTCGGCACATTTGAAGTACCTGTAGCGTACGGCGCAGACTTCGGCAGTATTTCGGTTACGATCGAGGCTGAATAATTCACACCAGAACGGTTACTTAAAGAAAAACTCCAGGATAAATCCTGGAGTTTTTCTTTAGAATGCCCTTATCGAAACTTCAGAACTTTATGCTGCTGGAGCAAGCACGTCTACGATCTTGCGACGAACAACGCGACCGTCAAAGTTGGTCTTGCGCTTGTCCTTGAAAGTAACGAGACCGGTAACCATGGCGTAGAGTGTGTGGTCTTTGCCAACCTTTACGTTCTTTCCAGCCATGATCTTGGTACCGCGCTGACGCACGATAACCATGCCAGGGCGTGCTGCCTGACCGTCAGCAAGCTTAACACCCAGGAATTTTGGTCCTGAGTCGCGTCCGTTCTTAGATGATCCTCCTGCTTTAGTATGTGCCATAGATGCTATTCTTTACGTGATATGACTATAGCAGAAAGCAGCATAGGAGACAAGAGTGCAGGCTCGTGGGGAAGCCAGATCAAGGCTCTTTTGGGTGATTGGGTGTTTGTGGGCATATTCATACTCTCATCAGGCCTGTGCTTTGGTCTGGGACTACTCTCAGCTAAGGCAAATGCTCCCAAAGGGCCAGATAACAGTCTCTGGATAGAGCAATTGCCTGCGTCAGAACTCTCAGCCACAACTACTAGCTCTAAGAGTGGGGGAACGGTAGCTGTACCACCTAGCAAGCCAGTGGAAGCTTCAAAGGCTATTCCTGCACAGCCAGCCGCTGCAGCAGCGGCTGTTGGAGCTACTACGACATCTGTGCCTCCGTCTGCACATAACTACGTAGCTTCTAAATCTGGCACCAAATACTATCTTCCAAGCTGTGGGGCAGTCTCACGAATCAAAGAGGAAAACAGAGTCTATTTTGCTACCAAAGCAGCTGCAGAAGTTGCAGGGTATCAGCCTTCGACGGCGTGTAAGGGGTTGTAAGACGAGTGGTATTATTTTGATATATGGAACGTAATCCCACAGCAGAAAAGATCCCTCAGCTCTGGCAAGAACGTTTTGATTACGCAGTGAATGACCTGCAGTCAATAGCCAGAGAAATACGTGAGACCGAAATATACCTTGAGTCAGTGCGTGCTGAAATTGAACGAGCAGAAAAAGATATTACCTCGTACGTTCAAGATGATGCTACCTTTACTGATTACACGAATTTAGCACGAGAAGCCCTATCCCATGGTAGAGAAGCCATCGATCAAAAAAGAAAAAAACATGAAAAGAGTCTTCGCACACTGCGCACCCACTTCAAAGAAGTCGAGGAACATGTACAGGAATTAGATAAACGACGTATACGCAGACTATCTGACTTTGAAAATTTAAAGAAAGAATATGCTGAAGAAACGAAGCGGTAGAGTATACTCAAAACATGATCGCACTCGACGTTGAAAGTAGCGGACTTGATCCGAACAGCGCGTCTATCGTTTCTATTGGTGCCGTCGACACCGACAATCCCACCAATCAGTTTTATGACGAATGCCGCGTGTGGGACGGCGCAGATATTAGTGACGAAGCCATAGCTATTAACGGCTTCAGCAGGGAAGAGCTGCTAAATAAAGGAAGTGAGAAAATGACTGAAGCAGAGCTCGTAAAAAGCTTTGTAGCGTGGGCAACGGATCGTCCGGACAATAGGACGCTCGTGGCACAAAACGGATCGTTTGACCGTGACTTCGTTCAAGCAGCGTGTAAGCGTGCGGGTATTGAGTCGCCATTTGCGCACCGTGTGCTCGATACCCATGCGCTCTGTTGGTTACATATAGTAAAGAGGGGACTGACGCCTCCAGTGGAGAAACATCGCTCAGCAATTAATCTCGACTACATTTTAAATTATTGCGGTATTCCTTCCGAACCGAAACCGCACAATGGACTCACGGGCGCACTGTGTCACGCAGAAGTGTTCTCACGCATAGCGTATACTAAGAAACTATTACCGGAGTTTTCGCAATTTGACATACCATGGCTGTAGAACGAGACATCGCACAAGAAATAAGTGGAGAAGCAGTGGTACCGCCAGTACCAACGCCTGCTGAATCAAACACCCCTGAGCATCACGAAGTGATGGGGCAAGTACTTACACAGGCTATACAAAGAGGGAAGAGTGAAGTGCCTGCGATTCCAGACCCTCTTGTCTCAAAGCCAGGAGAGCTCCAAAGCTGGAGAGTGTTCAAGATAATGTCTGAGTTCGTTGAGGGATTCGAGATACTTCGTAAGTATGGCTTAGCAGCAAGTGTCTTTGGCTCTGCGCGCATTGGTTTTGCACAGCATTTTTATGATGACGCTACGGAGCTCTCCGGTCGTCTTGCCAAAGCAGGTTTTGCGATTATCACCGGCGGTTCTGCAGGTATTATGGAAGCGGCAAACAAAGGCGCGTACGAAGCTGGGGGAGCATCTATTGGTCTTAATATTCGCCTAGACATGTCACAGGGTATGAACAAGTACCTTACGGACTCAATGACCTTCGAGCATTTCTTTGTGCGCAAGGTAATGCTTACATTTGCATCGGAAGTTTATATTTATTTTCCTGGAGGATTCGGTACACTCGATGAGTTCACCGAGATTGTCACGCTCGTGCAGACTCACAAGATACGCCCAATTCCAATCGTGCTCTTCGGGAAAGAATACTGGGATCCATTCGTAAAGATATTTGAGGAGCGACTTTTCAAAGAATATGGCGCTATCGACGAAGCTGATCTTAAACTCTACTTTGTCGCCGACACAGTTGATGAAGCGTACGACTATATAATCAAGAAAGTACAGTCGTAGGTTGACTTAGTGTTCTGATACGTAAAGGATGAAGTAAAAGAAAAATACCACCACTTTTTCGTGGCGGTATTTTTCTATAACGACCCCGGACAATGGTCTCCAGTACATGTAGTGTTACGAACAGCATCAAAGTTCGTTGTTTG
>JBDSUM010000012.1:0-15688 GCA_039927695.1 Minisyncoccota bacterium | reverse complement strand
TGGAAAAGGTTGTTGAAGGTACTGCCTGCAGCGCCCGTTCCAATATTCTGAACGGTACCTGAGAGCGATGCGGTCTGACCAGCAGTGATAGAGACTCCAGAGCCGGAGACTCCGGTAAGGTCAGGGGTTCCAGCGACAGTTATCGCTGTCCACGCGCCACAATTATTAGATTCGTTCGACTCAGCAATAACTCCCGCATTCGCTCCAGAACTTTTATCGGCACAGGCGCGCACATATGATGTTCCCACTGACGAGAAGGTATAGGAGAGCGTTGCAGAATTTGAACCGTTTGCAGCAAGTGCTGAGTTTGCATACGTGCCTATGTCCGTAGTACCTGTTCCAGAGCTATCGTTTGCAATCTGGAAAAGGTCAGTGAAAGCGGCTCCGGTCGCTGCAGAAGGTCCGTTAGTAATAGTCGAAGAAAGAGTAACGGCAGTTCCAGCAGTCGCAGAACTTGGGATGACGCTCCCTGCGCTAAGGTCGGGAGAGCCTGCAGTGATTGTAACCCTACAAAACGAAGGTCCGCCCTGAGGACCTGCAAGTGACATCCCCTGCACTCCCGTTGGGCCTGTTAGAGGCCCGCTTCCACTACTACCATTGGCCGTACAACCTCCTGAATTATTGCAACTTGATCCTCCACCTGACGGCCCCTCACCCTTTACGAGATACGAGCCTGGTGTAGCCCAAGACCATGCATGCGAAATTGTTTTCGTTTGTCCTCCGCCCGGAGCTGCATCGGTAGGTGCGCTAAATGGAGACCACGACCCATTATCCCAGAATGATATCGTAACGGTTCCATTCGGATCGTAGTATTGGTTATAACCTTGGTACGTAAACGTATAAGATGTATTTGGTACACCGGTAAGACAGGTGGGAACGTTTGGAGGAAGGTTTGGCAGAGGCGCCCTGATGATCGCGTAACATACGGTAGGCGCGCCTGATGCGGAACCAGTATTACCTGTCATCGTTCCTGCAACCGCTCCGCCAGAACAACTCTGTTGGCCACACCCTCCCCATCCTGGCCCTTGTCCTGAAAATATGTAGTCGCCTGGAGTAGTCCAGGTGTGCGTCATATGTGCAGCTGAACCATAATATGAGCCATTATCCAGAGCATACGTCCCGCCGGCACCATCACCCCACCCTACTTGAACGCTATTATTTGAATAGCCTTTATCTCCTGCATACGGCTGCCCAGGAAGACCCAGACTCCAGTCAATGTTTACTGGGGTGTTGGTATCTGCCGTAACACAAGCAGGTGTGCCTGGCGGGAATGTGCCAGGTGGAAACATTTGCGCCTGCGCGTGCACCTTTGAAGGAGTTGCACAAAAGAATAGTGCAAAAACGATAACGATTCCCGGGAGTATTTTCTTATTCAATTTATTCATACGTATATATGCGCTGCAAAAGTCCATTCGGTATATTTTTCAGGATGACCTCCTTCTTTGGACCAAGGTCGGGACGATAGAAATGTAAATAAGAATTGGTTCCATCCTGAATTGCGTACCCCGCTAGTATATACCCGCCCACGTATCCCAGAGCAATAGGCTTAAATGTAAGGGTATCGGAAAAGACCTTGAAGGGTGGCGCTCCGTCTTTACGTTGGAAGTGGTCGATCTTCTGAGTACTTGGGTCGTACACTGATAGTTGTGTCGCATCAGGACTAAGAGCATATATCGCATCTGTCGTTAGCTTAAGGAGCGTGGAGGTGGCGTGCGAGCCAAATTGGAGAGTCTGAATTTCATTACCGTGAGTAAAGATAAGTCCGATCCCACCGAGCGTAAGATGCGGATTAGATCCCTTTGCAACTACTGTCTCAGTATTTTTAGCAGGATCAAATACGACGAGATCCCCCACCGGGTTACTTCCGCTGTTCTGACGTGTGGTGGTGGAAAGAGTTTCATAGGCAAATAAGCCTGACGTGGAATCGTACGAAAGATTATATTTTTCTGTTAACGAATGCGTTAGCTGCACAACACTGCCATCTGATTTCTTCTGATAGAGGTTCCCTACTGGCGTCGTTGTTCCTTCGCTGAGAAGGTAATACCAAGAATTCTCTATTCCTCTAATGGAGTCGAGTGCAGAGAGAGCAACTCCGCCCACTGTAACCGTGAGCGGTACGAGTCCACTCGAATTCTTTGCAGAGACATAGAGTGGGCTTGCCGGTGATGTTCCGATAGCGACAGCTATAGGTGCAATTACAACAGAAGAAACTTTTGGTCCATCAGAATTCTTATTTAGAAAAGGAACGCCATAGGCTGCGATGGTAACGAGTGCAGATAAGACAATCACCGCAAAGGCTACTCGCTTAAGAGTGGTGTGGCGTTCTGGAGGAAGCTGGTACGGAGTGGGCGTAGGAGTAACGGGAGTATCCATTACTGTTTATTGTACTCTCCACACGCATCCGCCAAAAAACTATATGGGGACAGCGAATTAATCCTCTTCAGCGGCGCCAATGCCGCCGCCTGCGGCTGCTGTCTGAAGAGCTTCAATAATGGGGTCAATGCCACCAAGCATTATTTTTGGAAGGTTGTGCCACGACTCCTTAAGACGGTGATCGGTAACACGATCTTGCGGGAAGTTATAGGTTCGAATTTTCTCTGAACGGTCTCCGGTTCCAATCTGTCCGCTACGAAGATCTGCGTGCTTTTTTGCCTCCTCTTCTTCATACAATGTTTCAAGTTTTGCCGAAAGGATTTCAAGAGCCTTCAGGCGGTTGTTGAGCTGCGAACGTTCGCTGGTCGAACGCACATCAATACCGGTAGGCTTATGGATCAAGCGTACGGCACTTTCCACCTTGTTCACGTTCTGCCCACCTGCTCCACCGGAGCGAGAGAATTCCATCTCGATATCTGCCATATTGATTTCGAACTTTGGCTTGGTTCGAATCGGGAGAACTGCCACCGATGCCGTAGAGGTATGAATACGTCCATTCTTTTCTGTAAGTGGCACGCGTTGCACGCGGTGCACCCCGGTCTCATATCGAAATGCTTCATATGCAGCCGTCCCACTGAACTCAATAGTCAGGTCGTCAATGCGACGCGCCTGCCAACGCTTCCCTTCAGCATATTTCAAATACATATCACGCAGCTCAGACGCAAAGAGTGACGCTTCGTCGCCACCCGCGCCGGCGCGTAGTTCCAATACCACTGCCTTTGGAAGTGATTCTTCCTCTTTGTCTTTTGCGAGAATCTGTTCTATCTCGCCAAGTATTTCTATCTGTCGTGCATCTATACGCGCCTTATCTTCGTCTGCGAGCGCGAGTAATTCTGCATCACCATCCGCAGCTCCAATAGCATCTTCGTATTCACGCGTAAGGCGCTCATATTCTTCCGCCAAGTATGCGGTCTTATGATTCGTTTTAAATTCTGGAGAGTATTCCATGATTGTGTATCTAGTGTACCAGGCAAAGCAAAAACTCCGCTTTTGAAGACGGAGCTTTTGGGAGGCTTATTTCGCCGCCTTCTGTGCGCGCTGCTTGAAGCGCTCAACGCGACCTGTCTTATCAAGAGTACGGTCTTCACCGGTATAAAACGGGTGTGACTTACTTGAGATTTCTACGATTACCTTTGGGTATTCCTTTCCCTCGAATGTGCCGGTTTCAGTCGTTCGAATAGTCGAACCAACGAGGAATTCAGCTCCTGAGGCAATATCAACAAAAAGTACCTGGCGGTAGTCGCTTGGGTGAATGTCTTTCTTCATGCTTGTGACTATAACAAAAACGGTATATTTCGGCAAATACCTAGTAAAATATTAACTTCCCGAGAGAGTTTGGATATCGGACTGGAACTGTGCGGCAAAGCCCATGACGCCATCACCATAGAAGGAGTACGCAGGGTTTGAGGCGCCTCCCCAACCAGCAAAGTATCGGAGCGCGGCTGTACGTTCCGCGTCTGGTGTCTGTGCGGTTGCGCCATTGTCTGCCATAAGAATTGCCGTGGCGGTGAATGCGTCGAGATTATTCCAAGGATTAGCAATGCTGCTAGGATGCCCTGCTGCCTTTGCAATACGAGTTGCATAGAGCTGCCATGTAGAAGGAATGAACTGCGCCGGACCCATTGCGCCACCGTACCCACCTGCTTGCGGGCAAGAAATAACTTGGCTATAGGGATCGATACCGAGTGCTGCAGTAATAGCCATGAATGGATCGACGTCACGTGTTGGTTTCATTACCCCATCAAACAATGTGCCGGTATTCTTTCCCTTTCCGTCACCTTTGTTCGGGGAGTTTGTGAGCAAGCACTGTCCTACGTTACGACCGAGGTCAGTCTCTTGTTTCAAAATGCCAAGGATAAGCGCCGGACGTACACCGGTTGAAGCTCCCGCCTGTTTTGCGAATGCAATAGCAGCAGGGAGAGAGATTTGTCCGCTACCGCCGGCTAGTGCAAAGAGTTCAGCGCGAATCTGTGAAGCGGACTTTTGCTGTGTATCAAAAATGCTTTGGTATGTTGCCTTTGTGCTTTGGTTTTGCGCAAGGAGTTTCTTCTTTTGATTTTGCTGTTCAACAATCTTTGCCTCTTCACTTGCTTGCAACTGACGCAATCGTTCTTGTTCTGACTTTTGCGTTACGAGTGCATCCTTTTCAGTTTCTGTTGCGGTCTTTGTATTGGTTAATTGTTTTGACGAGTTACCGATCGCTTCCTTAAGGGTCGTAAAAGAATCAAGATCACCAAAGAATGTTGAAACGTCTTCGGCAGAGAATACTACTTCAATGAGCGACGAGTCATCTATCTCGCGAGTCTTGCGAATTATCTGCGCGAGCGAATCACGCTCACTGTCGAGCTGACCAGAGAGTTGTCCGATGGTCGACGCGTGAATAGTAATATTCTGCGCGAGCGCTTGAATCTGCACCTGCGTTGCTTTTATCTGGAGCTGAGACTTCTTGATACCAACGTCAAGAATGCTTATGTCGCGTTTAATAGATTGGCCTTCAGTATTGAGTGTCGTAAGTGTGCCTTGGGTCGCAGCTATCTGCGCTTCTAGGCTATCAAGCTGCTTTTGAAGCGCAGCACGCCTTGCCGCGACATCGTCTGTTGTTTGTGCGCTTGTTGGGTACGCGACTAGGGTACAGGTAATGGCGAGAGCGAATATAAGCCCGAAAACCACTAGTGAACGACGTAAAAAAGTACCAGTCATACAGAGCAAAAGTATACCATTGCAGACGGTGGAGCTTGGCTAAACATACAGAAAAGCTATGTAAAGAAAAGAGCGGATCCAAAGGATCCGCTCTTTTCTTTTGCACAAAACCTCTCTATTCAGCTGCAGCTTCTGCTGCAGGCTCCTCTTCAGAGTCCCCCTTGCCCTTCTGCTCAACTTCAATTGCATCCATATCTGGACCAGCTGATTCTTCCTCTTCTTCTGCTGGTGCCTGGATAAGTGCAACGACTTCTTCAGCTTCAAGAGCGGTTGTAACTCCTGCTGGAAGTTTAATGTCCTTCACGTGAATCTGGTCGCCAATTTCATTAAGTCCTGAGATATCAACTTCAAGGTCGTGTGGAAGCTTCGAAGGGTCAGACTCGACTTCGAGTTCGTGCAATACCTTAATAAGGTTAGCGCCACCCTTAACTGCTGCTGATTCACCAACGAATGTGAGTGGTACGGCAACGTTAACCTTTGCACCCTTCTCAATTGCATAGAGATCTACGTGGCGAGGAGTATCAAGCATTGGATCACGATCGATAGCGTGGATGAGTACCTGGAATGTAGCTCCGAGACCAGCAATCTCCACAACCGAAGATGCACCGCCTTCGCGAAGAACTTTCTTAAATTCTGGAAGTGAAAGCGAGATTGATTCAGCTTCGCGCTTTGGCCCGTATACAACGGCTGGAAGCACATCTTGAGCAAGAAGACGGTGTGCCTGGCGGCCCGTTTCTGTGCGCTTGGTTGCGTTTAATGTGATAGTCATAGTAGGTCGAGTATGCCCTAAAAGTAGCCTGCGAGCAAGACCTAAGACTTAGCAGCCTGTCGCGTATCCTCCATTGCCTATAAAAACTGCATTAGTCCCTGAGCACTGGCCATCGCTTCCAATCGTACCGCACCTACTCGTAACAACCATTGAAGCTGGGTAATTCTTCATATTCTGGGGCGTACGATGTATGAGAATGCAATATTGCGTACCGTCGCCAATATAGAGATATCCGCTGTCTCCACCCAGAGTTTTCGGGTCCCGTGGCGCGCTTATATACGGCTGCATTGCCGTCGTGAGATTTGTGGCATTTGGATTTGAGATTCCAGTTGACGAATACGTAGGTGAGTCAAAGGACGCCCAGCCTATAGCGATGGGGTAATGATTATTGTTGTCGTAATACAGCTCTAAGGCTGTTACGAATTGCCGCATATCAGCCATACGCTTTGCATCATTAGCCTTTGCACGCGCAGAGTTGAGTGAGGCAAGGACAACGGTTGAAAGGAGTCCAATGATGGCGATAACCACGAGGAGCTCAATCAGAGTGAAGCCGCGATACGCGTTACGCGCAGGCATATGCAGGTATTGTTTTATCATTTTGTCTGAATCATACGCGGAGACCCTAGCGGTACAGGGTGACGTCCTCCTTCAGGCACATTAGTCGTCCGCACGAATAGGTAAATGCTAACCACGACAGCAAATACCGCTACGGCGGCAAGCGCACGAACAGCTCCTTCGTCTGAAGTAACTAAACCCGTCTGCTTAACTAATGAGAGCAGGCTGTTACCCGATTTTTTAAGGACAGATCGAGTATTTGAGTATCGGTAGTTCGGTTCTTCATCAAACTGGACTGACGGCGGCATAGGAAAATAGTTTACTACAGTACTTCTGTCTCTTTTTTAAGCCGAGCAATAAAAGCTGCGCGCGCTGCGGGTACGTTCTCATCTTTTCCAGCCCATATCGTAAGAGCCTCGTCTTGAAGCGCACGTGCGTACGAGAATGTAAGTGGCCATGGCGCGTTCTTTGCCTTCGCCTCTTTTTCTATTGCTGCTAAGTTTAGCGTCGCCTGTTCGGTTGTTTGACCACCAGAAAGGAACACGATGCCCGCGATGGATTTAGGCACGGTTTCTAGCAAGACTGCGACGGTATCTTTCGCTACTTCTTCTGGAGTGTCTGTGCGACCACTTGTGCTTCCAGACAACACCATGGAGGTCTTGAGGATGACTCCACCCATGTCAGCAGCTTGGTCTTCGAGCTCGCTCATGAGCGTGGAAATAGTATCAGTCACGACTTCCCTACAGCGGAGTCTGCTATGACTTCCCTCGAACAATACTTCTGGCTCGACGAGTGGAACCATACCTGCTCGCTGCGCTTCGCAGGCGTAACTCGCAAGACGCTTAGCGTTCTCATGAATAGCCTGGTTCGTTGGAAGACGTGTTCCATCAATCTTTATAGCTGCACGCCATTTCGTGAAGCCAGTATCATACGTTGTTTTGAACCCGGTAAGTCTTTCAGACAAACCTAAGAGTCCCTTTGTGATCGTTTCATCTCCGCCTTCAGGAAATGGATCGAGTCCCTGATCGACTTTAATACCAGGAATAATTCCTTTCGAGATAAGTAATTCTGCGAACGGCATACCGTCGTCAGATTTCTGTGTGAGTGTTTCCTCATACAAAATGACGCCTGAAATATACTTTTCTATGCCGGGTGCATTTAAGAATAGATCACGATATTTGCGACGTGATTCTTCACCTGTTGCTATTCCGTATTGCGCTAATCTTTTATCAGCGGTCGTATTGCTTTCATCTGCGGCAAGTATGCCTTTTCCGTGAGCGAGTAGTCGTTGTGCTTCATTCATAAGGTCAACCATATATAAAAGTAGTATAGCAGTCGTCTGCGCAATGCTACACTAGTTCACATATGGAACCATTAGATTTTCTCGCCGTCGGCGACATCGTAACCGAGCCTTTTATACGACTAACTGAAGCGCACGTTATCCCAGGCGAACATGGCGGTGAAGAACTTGCCATGCGCTTTGGCGATAAAATTCCGTATGAATATGCTGTAGATGTGTCAGCTGTTGGTAACGCTTCAAATGCTGCCGTAGCAGCTGCGCGTCTCGGTCTTTCTTCTGCGCTTCGCGCGTATGTTGGTGACGACGCTCAAGGACGTGAATGCCTTGACGTTCTCAAGACGGAAAACGTGCAAACAGAATATATGGTGACTGAAGCCGGAAAACGCACGAATCATCACTACGTTCTTTGGTTTGGTAACGAACGAACAATTCTTGTTAAGCACGAAGCATTCAACTACGACGTACCAACACTCGCGAATGCACCTGCGTGGCTCTACCTTTCTTCACTTTCAGCAACATCACTTCCCTATCATCATGCAATTGCTGAGATGCTTGAACTCCATCCAGATATAAAGCTCGCCTTCCAACCTGGCACGTTCCAAATGTCACTTGGTGTTGAAGCACTTAAACCACTTTATGAACGCAGTGAATTCTTTATCTGCAATGTGGAAGAAGCTGGTCGCATACTCGGCACGCCTGACGAACGCGATATTAAAACACTTCTCACCGCAGTACGAGCACTCGGTCCAACGATCGTTGCTATTACTGACGGTACGAATGGTGCGTATGCATACGATGGGAATCGTTATATGAAGGTACCTATGTATCCAGACTCACGAGGACCATTTGAACGCACGGGAGCGGGTGATGCATTTGCGTCTACCGTAGTCGCAGCCCTTTCACTTGGTGAACCGCTCGAGAAAGCACTTCTTTGGGGACCGATTAATTCAATGGCTGTAGTGCAAGAAGTTGGTGCACAAAAAGGTTTACTTACCCGGGCACAGCTTGAAGACTACCTTACAAAGGCACCCGTAAGTTACGTGGTAACTGATCTGTAGAATTTAGGTAGCTGCTGCCGCGTACTGCGACTCAGTGAAATCAGTTTTTGAGATTTGGTGAAGTACAAAAAGCGTTGCACAGAGACTAATGGCAGTAATTGCGATTATAGCGACGAACGGATTTAAGCGTCGATTAAGCATATTTGGATATTATGCGCCTACAACCTTGCGGGCAACTTCAGCAATATGCGCTGCGGAGAGACCGTAATGCTCAAGAAGTTCTTCTGGCGTGCCTGACTGACCGAAGACGTCCTGGATGCCTAAGCGTGTGACAGGTACGGGATAGGATTCTGAAAGACACTCAGCAATAGCGCTACCAAAACCACCAGCGACCTGATGCTCTTCAATGGTAATAACTTTGCCGGCTCGTTTTGCCGCAGCAATTACGGCTACCGTATCGAGCGGCTTGATTGTGGCGACGTGAAGAACTATTGAGCCTATGCCGTCAGCTTCAAGCGCGCGAGCGGCAACGAGCGCTGTTGAACTCATTGAACCAGTGGAAATAAGTGCAATCTTTGGTGACGTACTTCCTTCTGATTCCCAGAGGACTTGCGCCTTCCCTATTTCAAACGGAGTGTCTGCAGTAGTGAGGAGCGGCACGGGTGAACGACCAAAACGAATATAGGTTGGGCTAGGTGTGCGCGCTGCAGCAACCACGGCTTTGCGAGCTTCTTCTGCATCCATGGGATTAATAACCACCATGCGCGGTAGCATACGCATGAGACCAATGTCTTCAAGCATCTGATGCGTTGCGCCATCAGGACCAACGGACACACCAGCGTGCATGCCGCCAATCTTCACCCGCATGTTATTAAGCGCTATGGTTGTGCGAATTTGTTCGTAGTTACGCCCAGGAGAGAACGCTGCGTAACTTGCAATGAACGGTACCTTTCCCGCGAGCGCAAAGCCCGCAGCGGTAGCTGCCATATTTTGTTCAGCAATTCCCATTTCAACAAAGCGATCAGGGAATTCTTTCTGGAACCATTCCGCACGAGTACTTTCTGCAAGATCAGCACAGAGGACGACGACGTTTGCGTCCGTCTTACCTGCCTCCACGGTTCCTGTCCCAAAGCCATCGCGTGTTGGCTTCTGCGCAACATTCTTGTCGAAAACATTCTCTACTAATTTTGCCTGCGCGTTAATCATTTCCTTTATTATTACACGTGCTACTGCATTTAGCCGAAGAACAAATAAAGCTGTGACCAGAGGAGCCACATAAGCGCTGGCATAGTGGCGTAAAAGAATAGAGTAGATTTGCGGGTCTTTGGTGAGCGTTCGAATGCTGCGATGACACCGATGAGTACGGCAAACAGAAGTATTTCCATGCCAATTCCGATACTGATGATACGAACGATTTCAACATGGGACGTGTGATCTGAGGATACCTTAGGTGCTCGCAAAAGATGTGCTAAAAGAATCGGGTTGCGTACAAGATCAATAAACGGAAGCGCAAGCGTCATGGCGCTGATTCTAATCAAGTCCGAATTTCCTAGTAGGTGCTTTGCATGTGCCGCAAAAAGGTAAAGGTACGCGCTAAAAATAATGAAGTAGCTGATGATGGCAACCGCGAGCCGAAATACAACCTCGCGCACAAGTAGTAGTGGAGTATTCATGCCTATGCGTATTCGTGAGGCACCTTCCCTGCTGCCGTGCGCAATTCTTTTAAGAATCTCTTTGCTTCCTCAGCGGATGGTGATTTTCCATGCCAATGATAGTCGAATTCAATTTCTGCGACACCCTTGCCTGGAATGGTATGGGCGATGATGACCGTTGGCTTTTCAAAGATAGCTTTTGCTTCTTCTACCGCGCCTATGAAGGCGCGGATATCATGACCATTCACTTCAAGCACGTGCCACCCAAACGATTCATACTTTCCGCGCAAGTCACCGAGCGGCATTATGTCTTCGGTCATGCCATCAATCTGAATGTTGTTGCGATCAATTATGGCCGTAAGATTCGAAAGTTTATTTTTGGCAGCGAACATAATTGCTTCCCATACATTTCCTTCATCTTGTTCTCCATCGCCCATACATACATATGTACGATTATGTTTGCTGTCCATGCGCGCTGCGTATGCAATGCCATTTGCTTGCGAGAGTCCTTCACCAAGCGGTCCAGATGTTGTCTCAAGACCTTCTAGACGCTCTCGTTCTGGGTGGCCTTGGAGTCGCGAACCAAACTTACGCAATGTTTGACACTCTTCTACGGGGAAATATCCGGCATGCGCCATCGCAGCGTAGCGCACTGGCACAATGTGCCCGTTGGAAAGAATTAAACGGTCGCGTTCCTCCCAATTAGGATTCTTTGGATCATGTTTAAGAATATGAAAATAAAGCGCAGAGAAAATATCTGCCATGCCGAGCGGGCCTGCAGTGTGGCCGCTTCCAGCGGCCACGAGCATTGAAAGTATAGTCTCGCGAATTGCTTCTGCCTTTTCTTCAAGCATCGCTACGTCAGTATCGGTAAGGGCCATTCCTTTGAGTATAGCAGAGCGACCTATGGTGTTTGGAAGCTAGGTGTAGATTCCGTAGGTGTGCGTCATCTCTATAAACTTCGCATACTCTTCAGCAAGATTCGGCGTCTTCCATAATGCAGATCCCACTACCAGTCGAGAGACTCCTGCAGAAAGAAGGCTTGGCGCTGTCGCGAGCGATACTCCACCATCTACCTGTATGGGCATGTCAGGATATTTGCGGTGGAAGGCTGCTATTTTTGGAAGCACTAAACGGTCAAAAGGTTCACCTTGTTTACCGATAGAGGCGATGCCCATGAATTGTACGTAGTCGACGCGATCAAGAAACGGTTCAATGAGAGTCGTGCTTGTCGGAATATTAATCGCAAGACCAAGAGATAAAAGATCGGGAGCGAAGTCCTTGTCGTGTCCGTATGTTGTTTGGAAATCTTGAATAAGCTTCGGGAGGTTGTGAGTCGTTTCTGCATGGATAGTGAGACGGCTTGCGCCAGCGTGTACGAAACTTCCAAGAGTTGTTTCTGGACGCTCAACCATAAGATCCATTTCAAAGGCAAGCGAGCCTGCATACGAAAACGTATGTTCATCGAGCTCGGGCATCGGTTCCGTTGGTGCCTGTCCTGCAAATGGCCATGAAGCAGGGCGAACATAGCGTCCGTCTACGATATCTATCTGGACGTCAGTTGCTATCCCTTGCAACTGCAAAAGCTTCTCATCAAGATCTTTTCGCGAGGTCGGAAGAATGGCTGGGATAATCACGCTCATACCCGTAAGTATACGCCACTGTGTGTGCTAACAATGCGGATACGTTCCTACCCAGTTATATTGATCTGCTCCTGTGCTTACGGTGCAATAATTATTCGTAGACTCTAGAAGAGCCATGAGCGTGTACCCCGTACTTCCCGTAGCGGTCGTGTAGTGATATCCCTGTCCTCCTGCATGTGCTCCAGGATCTTGCGGATCACGTGGCAGTGAACCGATATAAGTCGGAACAAGAACCGTCAAATCATCTATGACAAGTGGCGTAGGTGAGTTTGGATACGTCTTATTAGCATCATTATAGAACTCCAGTGCAACCTGAAGCTGATGCATGTCCGACTTACGCTGCGTGTCGCGTGCCTTGGCACGCGCAGAGTTCAGCGATGCAAGTACCACGCTCGAAAGAAGCCCGATGATTGCAATCACAACAAGGAGCTCGATAAGTGTAAAGCCCTTTTGCGTATCTGTTGCGCGTTTCTTCATATGAATATGCTAGCACGTCTTACCGCACTATTACGGTCGTTGGTGGTGGTGGTGGCAGCTTTCTTGCAGACGTAGTCTGTATGAACACGAATATAGCGGCAATTATTGCCACTACCGCCATACTAAGTAAGACAATTTCTGCACTTCGCTGCGTCTTAACCACTCCCATCCGCACCAAAAATGGTACCTTGCTGTTCTGTGATGGAGCCGAAGCGTATGAATGTACTGGTGTGTACTGTGGTTCTTCGTCGAAGGATACATCTGACATGGCAATTGATTAGACCACTACTAATACTTTTCTAAGCGACGCACATGGCGCTCGTCCCCTGAGAAATCTGTCTTGAGAAATTCTTCAACGGCAGCGCTGGCTTCAGAAATTGATACAAAGCGAGCTCCAATGGAGAGAATGTTTGCATTATTATGTCGGCGCGGCAGAGTCACCGCATCGAGACCATTCTCAGAGTGTCCTCCCTCTCGATCAAGCGCTTCAGTTACGCGCATGGGGCCATAGAATACTGCGGCTCGAACTCCTGGAATTCGATTTGCGCACATTGCCTCCCCTTGCCCGCTACCGCCGCAGATAATACCAAAGGCTCCTGTGTCAGCAGCGACCATATGAGCCATTGGTGTTACAAAATCTGGATAGTCATCATCGGGATCCAATTCATACGCTCCACAGTCTTCTACCTCATGCCCTAGCAGCGGTAAATGCTCTAATAGTGCGCTCTTGAGTCTGAATCCTGCGTGGTCGCATGCGAGATAGATTTTCATAGAGATAATAATACAGGAAATATAATGAGGATTGTAGTAACTACCACATAATTGCTCCGGGAGTATAGAACGCAAAGTCAGATGGCGACAATATCAATGGGCGCAACCATTTATTCGAAGTGGCAGTGTAGGTTTCAGCAGTGTTATAAACGAGCAGCATGTAATCTACCCCGTCTGAGCGGTAGAGATAGCAATAGACGGTCCCTATTGGCTTTGGGTCGAGCGGGAGCGATGGTATATAGGTCGGTGCAAGATCTGGAATCCAACCACCTGCGCCCGTCGTGCCCTTACTTCCCCAACTAGAACAATTCCCATACCAATTTCCACCTGTATTGGGATATGCCCTATTTGCATCGTAATAGAGTTCGAGCGAAAGCTTGAGCTGCTGCATGTCTGAGAGCCTCGTAGCGTCGCGCGCCTTGGCACGTGCAGTATTAAGTGAAGCAAGCACCACGCTCGAAAGAAGCCCGATGATAGCAATGACGACGAGGAGCTCGATGAGAGTGAAGCCATTCTTTTTTTTCATATTTATTTTGCGGTGATTGGCATAAAACTTGCAGGAGGCAGACCAGCATGGCCCTGCTTCATCCACTCAAGTTCACGATTTTGCGCGGGAGTTATTTTGGTCGAATGACTTCCGTTTACAGACACTACGTACCCGCTAATTCCGATAATAAGAATAACGAGTATAATCTGAAGAATATTCGCTTGTGCTTCACTCTTTACGAAGCCACGAGCAATAAACCAACCGGTTATACCAGGACTTTTGCTTGTTGGTGAAGCAAACCTGTTTGGGCTATAGGTTATTGATTCTTCCTGGAACGAAACGTCTGCCATAGACACTACAATTTCTTCACGGACGTACTCGCGACGGGCGTAGAAGATGCTGCAACCGTCGTGGTTTTAGTTGTAATCGTGGTTGTTGTCGCCACCATCATATTTCTCGGTGCCATTTCCTTCTTAGCATCTAAATTTGGTGTGTAACCATCACCAATCGAACCGTAGTCGAAGTAACTACGAATAACTACGGGCGTAACAAACATGAGCACGAGTGCAAGTATAATAATACTTATACTGAATAGGTAGCGAATCCTGCGCACTTCAATTCGTAACGCTTCAAGCGTTTCGTTCAGCCCCGGTGTTTTTTCAATTTCGTTCATAGTGAATAGTATTAGTTATGCATTACCTGCCTTAATCGCATGCTCAACGAGCGTGTGCGTGTACCCTGCTTCGTTGTCATACCACGCCAAGACTTTTACAAGCGTACCATCGACAACACGAGTCATGCCGAGATCCGCAATAGAAGCAAAGCGCTCGCCGATGATATCGCTTGAGACAAACTCTTCGTCGGTCGCACTAAAGATTCCTGCCCAGCGAGCGTCTGTTGCAGCCTTGCGCAATATGTCATTCACTTCTTCCACGGTCGTTGCACGCTTTGCGATGAAGGTAATGTCAGCAATAGAGCCCGCAGGAACTGGCACGCGCAGGCTGATGCCGTCGAACTTCCCTGCAAGACTTGGGTACGCCTTGGTGACGGCAATCGCAGCACCTGTTGAAGTAGGAACGATGTTCTGGGCCGCTGCGCGACCTTCCTTCATATCTTTCTTTGCAGGTCCATCAACAATCGACTGACTTGCAGTGTAGGCATGCGTCGTTGAGAGAATTGCTTTTTCTATACCGATAGCTTCATCGAGGATTGCAATGACAGGCGACGCGGAGTTCGTTGTGCACGACGCATTGCTCGTGATAGCGCATGTTGCAAGTTTGCTTTCGTCGAGACCCATGAGAATAGTTGCGCCGAGTGGATTTTCATCTTTCACGGGTGCAGAGATAACCACGCGACGTGCGCCTGCAGTAATGTGCGCATTGGCTTTTTCGTAATCAGTAAAGAACCCGGTTGATTCAATGACAACGTCTACTTCAAGACTCTTCCATGGAAGCATCGCCGGATCTTTCTCTGAAACAAATGCTACTTCTTTTCCGTTTATGAAAAGCTTTCCATCTTTTGCTTCAACAGGAAACGGTGCGCGCTTGTATACCGTATCGTATTTAAGAAGGTAGGCCAGGTTTTCGAGCGAGCCAAGGTCATTAACGGCAACTATCTCAATCTCTGGGCGATCATATGCCTGACGCACAAAGGCACGACCAATGCGGCCAAATCCATTAATAGCGACGCGTACAGGTTTCATAGGAAGGAATTACGTAAGACAAGAATAAATTTGGATATGGATAAATCTTAGCACGTACAGACTCAGCTCCTGATTAGGGATTGTTATAGCATCCAGGACTTACCCACGAACCGGTATCGACGTCCGAACTTGCGCCAGAGCTGCCGGTACAGAAAGAGACAGTCTTTCCCGGTATCAAAGCCATGATCGAAAACTTTCCTG
>JBDSUM010000011.1:0-1716 GCA_039927695.1 Minisyncoccota bacterium | reverse complement strand
AAACGGGGAAGGACGAGTTCCTTGGTGACACGACTGAGTAGTAACTCTCACAATACTTGGTGTGACAAAGATTTGCTATTTTAAGAAATAGTTATATTATACGTATCCCGTCAAGCAACAGGAGATCCTTATGGAATTGGGCGTAAGCAAAGCAAACACTGGGGAGACTCAGAGTTTCGTGTCAAGAATCAAAGCGGTCGCCCAGCGCCAGGGCCTATCGCAGCGAGATACGCTCACTATCGCCGCCTCCCTTATCGAAGACTGGAGTCGAATGGAGGTCTTCGTGAAGGGAGTGAGGGAGGTCGAGAAAGCCAAAACTGACCTCCCCTATATTCACGCGGTATAACCGTACCGGCACTGGGCGGGCACATGTATGTGCCCGCCCAAATTCTTTTTCTACTGAAACTAGTTAGTGGCAAATAAAAAAACCACCTAGAGATCTTGATCTTTAGGTGGCGCTTTTAATGTACGCGGACTCACATA
Source organism: Minisyncoccota bacterium (assembly GCA_039927695.1). Taxonomy (GTDB): domain Bacteria; phylum Patescibacteriota; class Minisyncoccia; order Phycocordibacterales; family Phycocordibacteraceae; genus C7867-001. Next base: position 1,233 of record JBDSUM010000011.1, on the reverse strand, counting down.
GTCTGGGTAAAATGAACCGTGGTCAGCAAACCATTCGCGAGTTTCGCGCATGCATTGATCAAATCTATGGTCAGCTATAAGTACTTCAGAAGTGCCAATGTGGTATTTCTTTGGCGTTGCATTTGCCGTCTCAAATACACATTGGCTTGCGAATATGCCAGCGAACAAAACGGTGCTAACTCTATGCTTGTCCAAGAACCCTTCAAGCCATCCTCCAGAGAATCCGTTCATGGACGTCTTTGCGTAATATTCGCTTCGAGGAACGTTACGAATTAATTGTTGGAGTTGAAATATCGTTGAGCCAAAACCAGAGTATTGGATAACCGCGAGCGGAATATCATATTTGGCACATTCAATGATGAGCTTGGTCTGCGCAGCTAATAATGTTTGCTGCGTTTCCCAAGAAAGTTCTTGAAAGAAGATATGCTGCATGTCGATAAGAACAACCGCTGTCGAGTCGCGCACAGGCGACTCACCGATGAGTCCCATGTGCTTTTCCTTTCGTCTCGGTAGGGTTTTCTGAGCTTACAATTCCTCGCTGATAAGTCAAACATTCATAGCTTTGACGCATCAAGCCCAGTAGGGCATATTTTATATATATGAAAGACGAAGATGATGTCGTAATTGAATCAGATCGTTATACGCCTGAGGGTGGAAGCGAAGACGATCTTGAAGCCAGCGAATCACGCGAAGGTGCGAAAATCGCAAAGGTTAAGAAGGAACTCGAGACTGCTAAGCGCGAGAAGCAGGAGTATCTCGATGGATGGCAGCGTGCGAAGGCAGACTATGTGAATGCGTTGAAGCGTTTTGAAGACGATAAGAAGTCAGCACAGACTGCAGGCATGGTAAAAGCTATCCGTGCGCTTATACCCGCATATGACGCACTTGAGCGCGCGAAGTCAGCGGGGGATGTACCTGAAGGGTTTGCCGGTATCGCAAAGCAGCTTGAGAGCGCCTTCACAGGATTTGGCATGACACAGATTGGTGCGGTTGGGGAAGAGTTTGATCCCACCAATCATGAGGCGCTCGGTACTGATCCTACTGATGACCTTACTGCTGACGATACTGTTACAGCAGTCCTCGAGCCTGGCTACGCTATCGGCGAGTCTGTCATTCGTCCGGCACGCGTGCGCGTCGCTCAGTACGAGGCGTAAGTGGTAGCACTTGAATACATTTTGTAGAAGAGTAAAATAGATACATACGGTGCTTGTATGTGCGAACACATTAGCAATT